>NZ_DATGKU010000001.1:0-6686 GCF_035294505.1 Chthonomonas sp.
CCAGGAGTGTGATCGCATCCATGCCGTCTGCGCCGAGCTGGCAAAGCTTGGAGTACGCGTGGAGGAGCGCCCGGATGGTTACACGATCTGGCCTGCTCACCAAATCCGTCCTGCAGAGATCGAGACCTATCGCGACCACCGCGTAGCCATGAGTTTCGCCCTCATCGGGCTGCGGGTGCCGGGCATCGTCATTCGCGATCCGGGCTGTGTGGCGAAAACGTTCCCAAACTATTGGCAGTGTCTGGAACAGCTGCTTGCTTAGGGTTGGGGCGGGAAACGAACGGTGATTTCCGAATCCGACCAAGGCGAGTATGCCAACGCCCTTTCGCCGACGCTGGTGAGCACAAAACCTTGTGCGGTGCGCCGGTAGCGCATGGGGCGATTGTTGAAAGGATCGAGCGTCTCTTCGGTTGGGAAAGCACTTAAGTCTTTGGGAAACTGATGATGTTGTAGACGATATTTGAAAAGATCGAGCACAAGCTGACGTTGGTGAGCGCAAGTTTGCATAAGGAGTGTCTGTTCAAATATCTGCCGTTCAAAACCGTTGTCCTCTACGTTCAGCCAACGCGGAACTGTATAGTGTAGCTGAAGATAGGCTTTCAGTGCCTTAGCCGGTTCGTTTGCATAGCGTTTTGCAATAGTAGCCATATCGTGCAGATGCCATAACTCCTGAGCTTCCGTGTTATCCACCAGTGTGAGGGGGAACTGGTTACGACGCTGGTTGCCGGATAAGACGTACCAAAGCCGGGTGCCCAAATCTTGATCTTCGATCGGACTTGTAGAGGTGCCGGTTTTCAGCTTTTCAAGCATCGGCCGCCCTCCCGTGCGTAGCAGATTAAAAGTAAGGATTGTGCCGAGTGACTCTCCCGATAGGTGAGGGAGAATGTTGACAGAGCTGGAGAAGCCTCGACTGACGCGTTGAGCCTGTTTTAGGAAGTCTGGATCATGACTATGATGCTCGACGATAAGCAACCAAGCATTATTGAGCACGCGCTCACAATGTCCCTGCACCAGGAGCGCTAAAACAATAGGCTCGCTGCCTATATCTTTAGCCAATTTCTGTCCGATCTCTATCTGATGCAGGGCTTCTAAGGGCTTACCTTGCCTATCGAGGAAAACGGCTCGGAGGGCCAGCTGCCTTGTTAATGCTGCCAGAGTAGCGTATTCCGGTAGGAGAACCATTGGCCCCAGAGACCAATCGCGATGGAAGTTGCAGTAGGGGCGTTTCAGCGCTTGAGATAGCCAGGGCATGAACGATGCAACAAGATTTACATACTGATTTTCAGCACGTACAAGCTGAGCACTATTCATTTTGGGTGTTGAAACAGCATCATGGTAGGGTATATTCAGCAGATGGTAAACGGTAGGCTCTAAGTTGTTGTCGAGGGAATGCCATCCTGTCATAAAATACTGCGTTGTGAGTTGCTGGTAGATGGGCGCCGCATTCTGGGCTTCATTGGGAATGACGGTGAGTTTTTGAAATTGGGCAACCGTAACAGGAAGACCGTCTTGACGAACGGCATTGTATGCTCTGGCTAAACGGCGCTGTGCCCGCCAAATGGCGTAGTAGTGGCCGAAGATGAGAGAGCATAGAAGGATGGCTAGAGCCAAACATATTACAGCAAAGAGTCTAGCCCACGCCCGTGATAACTTAGGCGATGACAATGGTCTAGCAGTAGGATACCTTGAGAGAGACTTCATGGCGCACCTCAACATCATTTTGAGAGTGGATAACGCACAGTTAACTCGTCGCTTGAGGTGTTGGCTGCCAACGCCCTTTCGCCGACGCTGGTGAGCACAAAACCTTGTACGGTGCGCCGGTAGCGCATGGGGCGATCGCTGAAAGGATCGAGCGTCTCTTCGTTGGGGAAGACACTTAAGTCTTTGGGAAACTGATGATGTTGTAGACGATATTTGAAAAGATCGAGCACAAGCTGACGTTGGCGCGCCCAAGCCCGCAGGTAGATTCCTTTGATGGCTGTTGTTTGATAGTTCGAATCCATAACCGAGACCAGAAAGTACTCTTTCGGCGCGCGCGTTGCGGCATCTGAGACATCCGCTGAAAGCTGCTGTACGGCCTTCATTGCCTGATACGGATCGTTGGCGTAACGCTTTTCAATTTGTATGAAGTTATGAAGGTAATCTAGCATGTTCGCTTCCATAAGGTCAATTGTGGGTGCTGCTAGGCTCTTGGACTGCTCTTTTCCCAGAAGCCGATTCCAAAAATGAGTCAAGAACGACTCGGAGGAGTTTCCCAACGGCATGGGAGAGGTAAGCTGCGGATTGACCTCTTCCAAAAATCTTTCGCCTTCGGCGTGGGCGACGCGGCTCGTAAGTTCAGTCCATAGGGCTTCGCTGTACATATCGCGAATCAGATCGGGGCCGTGTCCGAAATCACAACTTACCTTATCGGCGCACTGCAGCACCTGTGGGTCGTTTGCATGGTTCTCCACAACGCGCATCCAAGCGCGTTGGAGCATTCCTTCCATCGCATACTGCGTTAAGAAGGCGAGCAGCACCGGGTCGGAACCGATCTGTTTGGCCACTTTCACTCCTAAATCAATCTGCTGCAACGCCTCCAGCGGCTTTCCGGCACGGTCGAGCAAAAGCGCGCGCAGCAGCAAGAGCCGAATGAGCTTGTACGCTTGGGAATATTCGGGAAAGGTAAGGTTAGAGCCGAGGCTCCAGTTCCGTTGGAAGTTGCAGTAGGGGAGCGCGACCGCCTTCGCGGTGAGGGGGAACTGCGCGCGAGCGCTTTGTACGTACTGTTGAGCCACATGGAGCAAGCTCTCTTGTTGTGCGGGTGTCATAGCGCTTGCCGAGGGGCGTGAGGTTGTAAATCCGAAAGGTGCTATAGGTATCGTGGCAAGCCAGTTATCGAGAAGGGGGTAGGTCTGTCGCTCAAGTAGGCTCCATTGAGGGTTCTGGTTAAAGTTCATAAATATCTTATCGTAAATGGGGGCGGCGTTTTCTGCGAGGGGAGGTGGGGTGGTAAGCCTATTCATCTCGTCTACGGAAAGGGGAAGACCGTCTTGACGGAGAAGGGCACGCGCGTGAACAAGCATTCGGTGCGCCCTAACGGTGGCAAAGTGGTTTTGCAACAGCACATAGCCGATAGGAAGCATAAAAAGGATGAGAATGCCGAGCAGAAGGGCTGCAATAAAAAACAGATCGCGCCGATCTTTTCTTTGTGCGGACATAGTTTGCCCCCCCTAGGTAAGCGCTTTTTGCTGAACAAGCGATACGTTCCTAAGGAGAATAATAGCATTTAGGGCATAGAAAATGTATGTGGCGCGGGCCGATTTGTAGGGGATGGCGGTTTTGGAAGAAAGAATATCCAACGAATGCTCGCCGGCATCTGCCGTACTGCCGGCAGGTTCCGAACATCGGAAGGGGCATGCCCATGTTCACAACGATAGAGATACCGTTCGACAAGAAGCTCCCTTTGCCACCAATCGCTTTCGACTTGGAGCAGGTGTTGCATGATGTTAGAGAGAGGCACCCGCGCATTGAGGAGCATGTATTCGCGGGGATTGCTGTTGCCCAGCGCGTCCGCACGCGCATCTAACTCCTGAATGGCTTGCTGTGCGGCGAGCACATCGCCCTGGTGGCTATCAAAAATTCGGTAGGCGGTATCGTAGTACGCGAGCGCACGGGCTTCGAGCAGATCGATCTGTAGCGGGCTGAATTCGGAGGGAATAGGCCCGCTCTGGCCGGTGAAACGGCGCCATAGCCTCTTCCACCAGGCCTCTTGTGGCGGTGGCGCATTGAAACCGCCGGCCTCTCGAATCAGTTGTAGAGCGTCTTGTGGATGCTGGTGAAGATAGTCACCCAGCCAGACGGTTTCATAGACCTCATAGCGAAGGAACCACCGGGGATCGTAGCTGCGCACCAGAAGATGATTGACTTTTTGAGCGTGTTGAAGCACGAGGAGATCGTGGGAACGGTGTTGCACGATCAGTGTCCAAGCTTTCCCAAAAATAGTATTAATTGCAGCAGACACGAAGAATGCTATGAGGCTCGGATCGGCGGAGGTGATCTGCCGCACCATGCGAGCGCCGACGGCCAATCTATCGAGCGCTTCAATGGGTTTCCCTTCTCTGTCGAGGCGCACGGCATCGAGCGCTATGAGGCGTGCTAAGGTGCGAAAGTCGGCATAGCTAGGGTTCGACACAAGAGGGTTTATGTTCCAATCGTAATGGAAATCGCAATAGGGGAGTTGAACGGCCTTTTCGACCTTCGCCATCTCCGGGCGCGTGGCCTGCACGTACCGATCGGCAATGCGAAGCGCTTTTGCGTTGGGTGGGAAATTGGCAAAAACAGAGAGGGCATTGGCTTCAAGAATGCGCCATTGGGGGTGCGCCTTAAAGTCTGTGAAGATGCTTAGGTAGAGGGGAGCGGCGTTTTGCGCGTCCGGTATATAGTTTGGAACGACCTGATGCGATGTAAGGGGTAGCCCATCGGCTAGGATAGCTGCTTTTGCCTGTGCATAGAGGGTTTTTATGCGGTTGACCTCTGCCGATTGAAGGCGCCAGATGATGAGGGCTGCGATAGAAAACACGAGAAGCGCAGACAGGGCAAAGGCAAGGAAGGGAGAACGTTGCCGGCGGGTTTTCGCAAGAAGCGACATGAGCATAAAGCTGTCCTCTCAGAAAGCCAGGGGGAGTACAGCACCGACTGTACCCCCCACTTTTAGCCGAGCTTTGCCAATTCGGCCTTGAGGTGGTCTATGTAGGAGATGTCGGTAGGACACACTCCGTACAGATAGGCCAGATAGACCGAAACAAAATCGGCGATATAGACAAGCGAGAAGAGGCGGGCCAGCAGCGATTCGCCCTCTGCCATCACCTCATGTACTGGCGCCACGCGTCCCACAAGCTCGGCCGTTACCTCTACGCGCCGCACAATGCGAGGGTTGTCGAAGCGTTCGTTGGGGTCACGTAGGAAGATGACAGCCCAGTTGGAGGCCTGTTTTTGTGCCTGAACCCAGGCCAAAATCTCGTTATGATTTTGCTCGGGCAAGACGTTAGAAAACGCGGCGATTTTGGTGTTTTCGTTGAACTGCGATTTCCAGCGGTAGGCCACCACCCCTCGATAGCCTTGCGAACCGTAGATGACAGGAATTTTGCCGTAAAGCGCTTGTGCCAGCTGTTTGGCGGGGTTTTGATTTGTGGGAACATCCGGCCCCAAGCGTTTGGCGAGGCTCTCTAGCACGGAGAGAGTCTCTTCGATGTCGCGTTCAAACTGGTGGCGCAGCAGGCTACGATGGGCTAGATAGGTGAGTTGTGGAAAAAACATATAGCCGGTGGCCGAGCGGGGGGGTTGCCCGCCCGGCACAAGGGCGTAGGCATAACTGGCCTGTTTTGCGATGTCGGCCAACTTTCCTCCGCTGGTTACCACAGCGATCTGGGCTTCGGAGCGGCCTGCATCGCGAATGGCCTGTAGGGTCTCTTCGGTGTTGCCGGAGTAGGAGGCCGCGATGACGAGGGTATTGCGGTTAACCCAATGGGGCAAGTGGTAGTCGCGGTTAACCAGAACCGGAATGGGGCCGTATTCGTCAGCGAGGCAGCGCAAAAAATCTCCGCCAATGGCCGAGCCGCCAAGTCCGGTCACCACGATGCGTCGAATCTCCACGGCCTCCGAGGGGCCGACGCCATAGTGCCATATAATGTTCGCGGCCTCTCTGCACTGGGCAGGGAACTTCAGCACCAGCTCTAACATGCCGTGCGGGTCTAGCGAAGCCCGTTGCTCGGCAGACGCAATTGAGTCGAGAAGGTTCTCTTCCGGCATGGTTCTCTTCCTTAGGCTAGGCGCATCCGCTTCGAGTTACCGATGATTCGAGGATAACAAAAGGGATGCGCCGTATATTGAAAACCGAGGCTACTTGACGACGAAAGGCAGTAGCGCCATATGGCGGGCGCGTTTAATGGCGCGCGCCACCATGCGTTGGTGTTTGGCGCAAAGACCACGCGTTCGACGGGGCACAATGCGGCCTCGTTCGGTAAGCAGAAGGCGCGCATACTTCGGCTGCCATATCTGCTTATAATCTATGGTCTCGGCCTTTTCCACGCAGAACAGACACACCTTGCGCCGTGGCCGGCGGAAACGGTTTGTCGTTTTCGCTTTTGCCACGGGGGCGGCTGCAGCACCGTTTTCCGCGGCGGGCGCCTCTGCCTCAGCCTCTGCGGTCAGTTCCGCATCCGCTTCAGGTTTGTCTATGGTCTCGTCGGGTATTTCGATTGTCTCCTCGTTGATCTCGGGAATGTCGTCGGACATATTACTCCTCTGCAAATGGGTCTATCTCGTCTTCGTCGGTTGGAGGCAGATCGGCCATCGGCTCCGTAGAGACACCGGTAACAGGAACCTCTTCGAGGCCGACCGCTTGACCTCCGGTCTCATCGGGGCGTCTATCAAGCAGTTGAACGTTCTCGCCCACGATCTCGACCACGGAGCGCTTCTGCCCGCTGGTCTGGTCTACCCAGGAGCGGGCCTGTAGGCGACCGTCCACGGCGATGAGGCGTCCCTTCTTGGCATACTGCGATACAAACTCCGCCGTCTTCCGCCAGACCACGATGTTGAAGAAGTCAACATCGTAATCCCCCTGCTCGTTGCGCGTGAAACGGTTGACGGCCAGCCCAAACTGCGCTACCGGCACGCCGGAGGGAGTGTAGCGGACTTCCGGATCG
>NZ_DATGKU010000002.1:0-8515 GCF_035294505.1 Chthonomonas sp.
CGTTACCGTTTCGGTGACGAAAAAACTGGCGGAACAGGGCCGATTCGGCAAAGACGATGTGGTGGTGATCGCCATCACGGGCAATGGCCTCAAAACCCAGGAGGCCGTGATGGGACGGGTAGGACACACCATCCCCATCGAGCCAAACCTGAACTCGCTCGAGGCCGCCCTGAAAACCGAAAAGCTTTTGGCGACCTCGTCGTGATAGCGCATTTGAATTTTGGAAGCCTTATAGGGTAACACCTTTTCAGGTGAAGTTGCGCCGTTCTACGGCGCCTCTTTTTCGTACATCTCATTAGTAAGGAGTGAATTGTCTATGCCTGTAACCGTCCTAATACCGACTCCGTTGCGTCGCTATACCGGCGACGTGGATGCGGTGACAGCAGCCCCCGGCACGATTGCAACGCTTATCGAAGACCTGGAAAGGCAGTTTCCAGGCATTTCTGAGCGGCTTGTGGATGAAAACGGAGATATTCGGCGCTTCGTGAACATCTATGTAAACGAGGAGGATATTCGCTTCCTAAAAGGGAAAGATACCCCCGTTAAGGATGGCGACTCCGTCTCCATCGTCCCGGCCATCGCCGGAGGCTAGTGCCTTTAAATCTATCTATCAAAAAAACGTTTCTAGGAGGACATGCAATGGGTGTTATTGAGTTCGTACAGAACTACGACGATCTTTCGACCGATCAAGGTTTTCAGTTTCGCTTCTATTGCGACCACTGCCACAACGGTTTCATGTCGACTTACGAGCCAAACAAGCTCGGCCTTATGGGCGATGCACTTCGTGCCGCCGGGGGGCTTTTCGGTGGAATCTTGAGTCGGGCAGGCGATTCGGCCTACAGTGTCCAACGCGCCGTGGGCGGCAAGGCGCACGACACGGCGCTGCAAACAGCTGTCCAAGAGATCAAGCCGCTCTTCAATCAGTGCCGACGCTGTGGCCGATGGGTTTGTAAAGAGGTCTGCTGGAACGAAGCTCGTGGGCTTTGTAAGCAGTGCGCCCCTGTGGAGGAAGAGGAGCTGGCGAGCGCACAAGCTCAGGTGGTAAAGGAGCAGATATACTCCAAACTCCAAGAGAAAGACCTTACTGCCGACATCAACCTTACCGCCCATGCCACCGTCACCTGCCCCCACTGCGGCTCCGCAGTGCAGGGTGGCAAGTTCTGCCCGGAATGTGGCAAGCCGCTAAGCACCAAAACAACCTGCCCGCAGTGCCATGCCCAAATTCCGGAAGGCGCGAAGTTCTGCGCCGAGTGCGGCACGCGCATCGGGACGTAGGTTTCGTTTGACCAGAGTGAGCAATTCGAGGAGTACTTAGACCGGACGATGCCTGTTGTTACCGTGAATCTCACGGCCACCGGAGAGATGGCCCAACGTCCCCTCCTTTGGCGACTTGGGCGTCTCTTCCATGTGGTTACCCATATTCGACGAGCGCGGATAAGCGAAGAGGTTGCCTGCCTAACGGTAGATATAGAAGGCTCCCAAAATGAGGTTACCCAGGCCAAAGCCTACCTTCACGCACTAGGGCTGCTGCCTGGAGAAAGCGGAGAGAATCTGCCGGTTCCCTCCCCCCCGCCACAACCGCCGGAAACCACCGTGTCGCAATCCGTTACCATCCGCGTGCGAATCGCTACGGTGGCCGCGGAACAGAACCGCGCCCCCCTGCTCTATCGGGTTGGGAAAGACTTCGATGTGGTGGTGAACATCGTGCGGGCCGCCTTTGATGAGGAAGAAGGAGGGTATTTTGAAGTGGATCTTTCCGGCCCTCTTAGCGAGGTGCAACGCGCCATCGCTTACCTCCACACTACCGGCGTGCAGGTCTACCCATACCAACGCTCGGTAACCGACTACAGCAACCTGTAGCTAATCGCTCTCTGAAGCGGCAGAGAAGGAAAAAGAGGTGCTTTCCATCTGACGGAAAACGTAGCCCTTGGCCTCTTCTACCGCCTTATGCAGCGAATCGCCCCAGGCCAGCCGCGCAGCGATGGCCGCTGAGAGCCGGCAACCCGACCCGTGAAGCTCCGCACCGGCAAGCCGAGGTAGAGCAAGACGATGGCACGTTTGCCCATCAAAAAGAAAATCTACCGCTTCCGGCCCCGAAGCATGCCCTCCTTTCAACAGAACGGCTTTGGGGCCGAGGTGTTTTAAAGCATGGGTCGCTTCCCACATCTGCTCTTCGTCATCCGCAGCAATGGCACGTTGCAGCAGCACCTCCGCTTCAAACAGGTTGGGCGTAATGAGCGTCGCCAGCGGAAAGAGCTGCGTTACCAGCGCCTCGATTCCGTCGGGCTCCAAAAGTTTCTTTCCGCTGCTGCTCACGAACACAGGGTCAACTACGAGAGGAGGCAGATGGTGGCCATTCAGCGCCTGCACAACGGCTTCAACGATGGTCTTGCTTCCTAAAGCTCCGGTTTTTATGGCATGAGGGGAACACTCCTCCCAAGCGCATTCTATCTGCGCCGCCACGAGATCGGGCGGGAGCAGAAAAACCTGATCAATGCGCCTTCGGTTCTGAGCGGTGATAAGCGTTACGGCGCTCATGCCATAAACGCCATAGCGCTCGAAAGTTTTCAGATCGGCCTGAAGGCCGGCTCCGCCTCCCGAGTCGGAGCCGGCCACGGTGAGCACAGAGGGCACGGACATGGTTTACGCGGTGACTTCTGCGCCTAGGGCCTCTTCCAGCGGCAGCTGCGTCTCCTTGGCAGCGCCGCGCCGTCCACGCATCACCACCTCGACTAGGTTCATGGGACAGAAGGGACCACACATGCTGCAGGCTTTGGTTTTCGTGCCACGCGCTTCGTACATCGCCCGCGCCTCTTCGGGGAAGAGGGCCAACTCGAACTGTTTCTGCCAGTCGAGCCGATAGCGGGCCTCGCTCATCTGGCGGTTGCGCTCCCAGTCGGCCTTGTTGCCGCGTGCTACATCGGCGATATGTGCAGCCAGCTTAAAGGCAATGACCCCCTCTTTCACATGCTCTACCGTGGGCAGCCCCAAATGCTCGGCGGGTGTAAGGTAGCAAAGCATGTCGGCGCCATGCCAGCCGGCCACTGCCCCACCGATGGCGCCCACGATGTGATCAAACGCAGCGCCGGTATCTATAGGCAGCATTCCTAGAATGTAGAATGGGGCATAGCGTGTGAGTTTTTTCTGTATCTGCACGTTGGTCTGTATCTCGTTAAGAGGAATGTGCCCCGGCCCCTCGACCATCGCCTGCACTCCCGCTTTTCGAGAGCGCTCTACAAGCTCCCCAATAAGCAGAAGCTCTTGAATTTGAGGGCGATCGGTGGCGTCGTCGAGCGAGCCAGGCCGAAGACCATCCCCTAGAGAGAGGGTCATATCGTAGGTTCGCGCGATATCGAGCAGATCGTCGAAGCGCTCCCAAAGCGGGTTTTCCTCCTCACGCTTCAGCATCCAGGCGGCTAAAAGTCCACCACCGCGCGACACAATGCCCGTGGTGCGGTGTGTGTTTTGATAGCGCATTAACGACTCGCGGGTCACACCGCAGTGCACGGTGATGTAGTCCACCCCAGACTTTCCGTGCTCCTCGATAACCTCAAACAGTTCATCGGCAGTCATATCGAAGAAGCTTTTGCGTTTGGCCGCACGAAACTCGGCCTCGTAGATGGGCACGGTGCCGAGGGGAACGGTGCTGGCTTCAAGGGTTTTCTGCCGAATGGCGGCGATATCCCCGCCCGTGGAGAGGTCCATCACCGTGTCGGCACCGTACTGGATGGCTACTTTTACCTTTTCTATCTCCTCGTCCGGGTGCACATAGTCGTAGGAGGTGCCTAGGTTCGCGTTGATTTTTACCCGCATCCCCTCCCCAATGGCGGTGAAGTGGCTGAGAGTTGTGTGGTTTGGGTTGGCCGGAATCACCACCCGTCCGGCGGCAACCTGTTCACGAACAAACTCCGGCGAAACGCCCTCGCGCTCCGCCACATAGGCCATCTGTTCGGTAATATGGCCTTTTTTAGCTGCCTCTAACTGCGTCATTCTCTGCTCCTCCTTGGGGAAACCCCAAAAATTGATTTTGCGATACGTTGTGCTGTTGCCGGGGCCAGCAGCACCCCATTGCGCCCGTGCCCCGTGGCGGCATAGATGCCCGAAGCGATCTCCCCTACCTGCAACGTCCCCATAGGGCGGTAGCCCCAGAGAAAGGCCTTTATAGAAGCCGTTTCAAGATGAGGAAAATGGTTGCGTACAAGGGAAATAAGCCACTGAAGCCCGATGAGGTCTACCCCAGGATGCCACCCTTCCCGTTGGGTAGCCCCCACGTAAAGCCCTCCATCCCGCGGCAGGAGATAACCCTCTTCTAAAAAGAGTGGGATGGTTGGAGGCGCTGCATCGAGCCACATCGCTTCGCCCTTCAAAGGCTGTACCTCTAATCCGAAACGCCCCGACCAAGCGCCGGTTGCCAGGACGATATGGGAGCCGAGCAGCGCCCCTCTATCGGTCTCTACTCTCCCTTTAGTTACAAACAAAGCTTCAGCGCGAAGCACCTGCCCGCCCATCTGCTGAAAGGCCTGCCACAACGCCTCCTTCAGACGCAATGGATGCACATAACCGCCCGGATCGGATCGGCCTTGTAGGTTTAGAGAGGCCAAAGATGGCCATACCGATAGACGGTCTCCACCCCTCGACATAACGAGGCCGGTTCCTTCTAACGAGAAAGGTACGGCAATGCCGGTCTGTTCCTGAAGCTCTGCAACCAGAGCCGGGTAGAGCGCAAGGCTCTCCTCCGCCCACTCGAGAAGTTCACCGGATAGGCCTTCTGGATAGGGTGCCAACATACCGGCGGAGGCACGGGTAGCCTCGCCATCAAAGCCGGCATCGAGCATCACCACCTCAGCGCCGGCCCTACGCAGGGTATAGGCGACGAGGCTTCCGATAATGCCGCCACCGATAACGATCACCTCATGGTGGTTAGAGAACGCCTCTGGCGACATAGGCTGCAGAGCCTCTGTCCGGCTCATACCGGTGTCTCCGGTTGCACCAGCGGCACGCCTACCACGGGGCTGCTTGGGCTTGCGGTCTCACGCGCGGTCATAGGCCCGGCCAGGTAGGCTTTTCTACCCGCCTCCACAGCCATGCGAAAAGCGGCAGCCATCGCCACTGGGTCTTGCGCCTCGGCGATGGCCGTATTCACCAACACAGCATCGACTCCCAACTCCATCACCTCGGCGGCGTGCGAGGGAAGCCCTAAGCCGGCATCTACCACAATAGGTGGTAGCTGATCGCGCAGGCGCAGAAACACCTCGATCAGCGCTCTGGTCTTTACTCCCCACCCCGATCCGATGGGGGCGGCCAGGGGCATGACCGTGGCACAGCCAATGGCGCTGAGCTTCGTCGCAAGCACCGGGTCGGGGCCGATGTAGGGAAGCACGACGAACCCCTCCTGCAGCAGAATCTCGGCGGCGCGATAGGTTTCCAACGGATCGGGCAGCAGGTACAGCGGATCGGGGATCACCTCAAGCTTCACCCAGTTCTCGCCGGTTAGGGCGCGACCAAGTCGGGCGATGCGAATGGCCTCTTCGGCTGTTTTCGCCCCGGCCGTGTTGGGCAGTAGGCGATATTTGCCCATCACCTCCTCTAGAAGTCCCTGATGCCCCGGAGCGCCGATCTCTACTCGCCGAATAGAGACGGTAACCATCTCGGCACCGGAGGCCTCTAAGGCTTCCCGCATGACGCCCCGATCGCGATATTTCCCCGTGCCCACGATGAGGCGACTTTGGAAGGTCTGATTAGCGATAACGAATGAATCGGACACGATCTCCTCCTTAGCAGGTAAGGCCTGATCTCCAGGCTCCTACCCTCCCTGCATCAGCGTCACTATCTCAACCACATCGCCTTCTTTCAAAGGCTCTGTAGGCAGTTTGCCGCGCGGGTAAACGGTCTCATTTACCAAAACGGCAACCAGTTGCGGATTCAGCTGAAGCTCTTTCAGCAGCTCCTCTAGCGTTTTACCGGCGGCTTGGCGTGGTTCTCCGTTCACGTAGACCATCTTTCGAGTTCCTCCTTAAAAGCGCGCGCCGCTTTTTCCGGACTTTCTGCGTCGTAGATGGCCCGCACCACAACGATGCGTCGTGCGCCCGCTTCAAGCACTTGGGAAAGGTTTGTAAGCTGGATGCCTCCAATGGCATACCAAACGGTTTTCTGAGGAAGGTTTTGAGCGGCCCACCGCACATACTCTAGCCCCGCTGCAGGGCGCCCTAACTTGGTTGGCGTTTCCCAAATCGGCCCGATAGAGAGATAGTCGGCCTCTTCCGCAAGGGCCTTTTGCGCCTGTTGGGGGGCATGGGTGCTGCGACCAACGATCCCTTGAAAGAAACGGCGCGCCTGCTGGGGCGTCAGATCGTTTTGCCCCACATGAACGCCATCGGCCTCAAGCAGCGCAGCGAGGTCGGGACGATCGTTGAGCACAAAGGGGATGCGGTAGCGACGACACAGCGAGAGAAGTTTCTCGCCAAGGTGGAGAATAGGCAGGGCATCCCAGTCTTTGGCGCGTAATTGCAGGATGTCCACCCCTCCGTTAAGGGCCGCTTCGGCACGTGCCAGAATCTCGGGATCGTCCTGGCCGGGGCGTGGCGTAATCACCAAATAGAGATGCCCTAACATACGAACACCTCCCAGATCGTTTCACCGAGCTGGGAGGTGCCATGAGAACAAAAGAGAAGAAATGCTTTTACCATGGCTTCCCTCCGCCGGTACTAACCGGATCAGGTTCCAAGGGTTGCCGGGGTCACCCGGCTCTCAGCTCCTCTTTGGAGCACCCCGTAGCCTTTACACGATTGTAAAAATTCCTGGCTTCGGCCCCGAATCGCGTGGGGCTGCTCGAAGGCGGTGCTTACCGCCGCACACATCTATTATAACACAAGAATCGGCGAAAACGTCACACCCATCGGCAAACTTTTTTAGCGAAAAAAAAGGCGAGCGGTGCCGTGCACCAGAAGACGGTTTACGAGGAGGATTCTCTTGAAGGCTCCTTCTCATCCATCGGCTCCTCTTTGTTTTCAGGCGCATCTTCGGTGAAGGATGGATAGGGTTGGTTTTCGAGCAGTGCTTTCACAACGGCCCGAAGCCGTTCCGCGCCGCCCTCTAAACGTTCGCGCTTTTTCAGCCCTTTCAGCAACTCCTCCGGGAGGATAGGCCTACCAAATCGTACAACCACGGGCCTGTGCATCGGTCGAGGAATCAGTTTCCCATAGGGTAGCAGGCGATCTGTACCGATAAGGGCTACCGGTAAGATGGGGGCGCCCGCCCTATCCGCCACCAGGATCACCCCCGGCAGGAAGGGTTGCAGTTGCCCATCCTCACTCAGCTTGCCCTCCGGGAAGATCACAACCGCCTCCCCTTGCTTTAGCAAATCCTCGGCCTGCCGCAGGGCCGCGAGGTCTGCGGAGTAGCGCTTTACGGGAAAGGCATGGAAGAGACGCAGGATATAGCGAAGGAAGCGCGTTTGAAACAGTTCGGATTTAGCCATGCCCCAACAGGGGCGTTTCAGGGCAAGATAGATGGTAGGGCCATCTGCATCGCTAAGGTGGTTTGGGGTAACGAGCACGCCTCCTTTTCGAGGGACGTTTTCGGCGCCCTCTATTTTTAACCCGCCCAAAAGGGCGTAGAGAAAACGCAATAGCAGCCAGGCGGCCGCCCAGATGATCCGATAAAGCATGTCCTACCTTCTCGAAAAGGGTTTGGAAACTATTTTAGTCCATATCGGCGCCATTACTCAACTCATTTTTATCGCGCTTCGCCAGCAAACTCAAAAAAGGCGCTCGGAGCCATGCTCCGAGCGCCTGATGAACCTACTACAGGGACACCTCCCTAAGCGCTAACGCCGGCGGCCTCGGCGCTCTGGGCGGCGCGGGCCGCGCGCTGCTGCAGCACCCGACGATACTCCAAAGAGACCACTTTCACAAACTGGGAAAGGGACTCTTCCCAGCGTTCTAGGATGGCTGCAGCCCGATCGCTCCCTGTAAAGCGATAGTGGTTCTCAATAAGCTCACGAACCAAAGCAATGTCGCGCTCTTCACGCAAAGGCTCTAGCTCGGTAAGCCCATGGTTAAAGTTGCAGCGAAGATGGAACGTGCCGTCGGGGTCCCAAACGAAAGCTTCCCCTCCGCTCATGCCGGCGGCAAAGTTGCGCCCGGTGCGCCCTAACACTACAACAACCCCACCGGTCATATATTCACAGCCGTGATCTCCCGTGCCCTCGACCACGGCAACGGCACCGCTGTTGCGCACGCAGAACCGCTCCCCAACGACGCCACGCAGATAGACCTCGCCGCTTGTGGCGCCATAAAGGATGGTGTTGCCGGCCACGATGTTCTCGGCCGGATCGAAGGGCGACTCTTTGGGCGGGTAGACGATGATACGGCCACCCGATAGCCCTTTGCCGAGATAGTCGTTGGCATCGCCCTCCAGCTCGAAGGTTACTCCAGGCACAAGGAAGGCCCCAAAAGATTGCCCGGCAGAGCCGTTGAACTTGAAATGGATGGTGTCGTCCGGCAGTCCTTTCGCC
>NZ_DATGKU010000003.1:0-21569 GCF_035294505.1 Chthonomonas sp.
AGGGACGCGGCAGGTAAAAGGAGAGCAAAACCCTGCCGCGCCAGGGAAGGAAGGTGAACTCGAATCACCAAGTATTATCGGTGAACTCGCATCCCTTCTTTAGTTACGGATAAAAGGGCTTCCGTTGTGCCCTTGCTTCGCGTTTTTATTCTACGATGCCTGCGCTTATCTCGAACGTCGCGAGCATATGTACCGGTGGAGCAAGCACAAGAGTGGCCGGGTTGTTCGGGTTTTGCTTAGAGGGTTTGTTGGCAACCGTGCGAACCTGCAAATCGGCCCATCCGTGCTTAACAATACGCACACATAGGCCAAGCTGCGGGGCGAAGTCGGTGGTAGAACGTAGGCGCAGTTTTCCTCGTAAGATCATGCCGCTGATGGGGTTTGGATCGCCCTCGGCAGAGCGCGAATCGGAGGAGGGCACAAAGGTATGTATGGTGCTGACCGAGAGCGATTTGATCAGGAGCGTTTGGTAAGGCCCAACCTGTCGCGCCTCTGCAAGGCAGGCGGTGGTGTCGCCTTCGGCTTCATGGTAGCTCCAGTGTTGTCCCATGGCCAACGGGTAGGAGGGGAATAGGAGGCCGTAAAGGTCGGTAGCGTGCCGTAAAAAGTCGGGCATTTCTAGAGAAGCCTCCGTTTTTGGGGAGGAAGGAGAGGAAACAACCTTGCCGTTTGGGGTTACGATGAAACGCATAGGGGCCTTCGAGGCGTTCACCGTAAACGCTTTGCCGTTCAGCAGGCCAGCACCGCCCGTAACCGCAAACGACAGCTCCGCACTTCCATCGGAGCGAATTTTTTGAACTTGCACGCGCTCCATCAACGTTTCGCGAAGTGTGTACAGTGGCAAAGCTTTGCCCGCACGGCGGAGAGAATAGACGATATCGATCCGGTAGTTTGTGGTTTGGCCCTCAGCAAACTGCAGCCTAAGAGGATAGAGCGAACGGGGTTGGTTTTGGGAGGGGGAAACGTGCCGTGCTGCCGGTGGGGGCGAAGAGGCTCCAAGCCCCATGGCCCCCAGAAGCAGAAAACAGGCCAGACGTAGAAGACGCAACCTCTTGCTAACGTAAAGCCGCCTGATCAAGGGCCTGCACCACAAATCGTGCGCTAACATCCACATTTCCGGCCGTTGGAACATAGGGCGGAGTGGTAGAGGAAGGAGGCGTAGCATTGGCGGCGTTCGATAGAGGAGTCTGCTTTAACTTCACAGTCAGTTTGAAAAGACCCTTTTGCATTCGCACCGCATAGGTTTTCACTCCGTTTGAGGCGGGGGCGGGAGTGCCAAGATAGTTCATCCATCCGATAAGGCTGGCCGTCCCTTGAAGGCGACTAACCTCATGCTGCTTGTCATTTGTGGCCATACCGCTTGAGTCGAGGGTATCGTCAATCTGAGAGGTGGCTGTTTGCATGATCTTCAAATCGAGGTTGACTCCATCCGGCTTCATCGCGTTGAGTTTGTTGGTGTAAGAGACCTTAGCCGGCGCCGTGCCGATCACCCCCTCCTTCGATGTCCAGGAGGTACCCAGTGTGACGGCGGTGTTTGGCAGGATGACAGGCATGACGATCATGAACAGTTTGCGCAGATCGATCCCCACGTTCACCCGGACCATGTTGTTAGGCGCGGTGAGAATTCGCGCAATGGAGCCGTCGGGCCGTAGAACCACACTGGTGTTCAGAGCCTTTTGAGCCTGTTCTAATTCAATGGGGAAGGGAACCGTCTGCTTCGGGTCAATCTTGGCTCCGATGGGCACCTCCTTTTGCAACAGCTGCATGTCCACTTGGGTTACGGTGAAGTCTACCGGGAGACCATCTTGCTGGGGTTGACCAACGTGCGCCACATACTCCATGTGGGCTAACAGATGGACGGGCGGATCGCCCGGCTGATCGAAAGGAGGGAAATGGCCATCAAAGTAGGCCGTTACCAGATAGTGCTGCACCGAGCCGGGTTGCAGCGCGTAGGTAAGCAAGGGGCCGGAAACGGCCGGAGCGACGTTTTGTGCTGGGGGGGCGGCCGCTTTTTGCTGGGCAAAGCTCGGCACCGCTACCAGTAGCAGTACGCAAGACAAAAAGGGAAAGCATATCGTTTGCAAAAATTTATGCATCAACCGTGGCACCTCCGAAAAGTAGAAGGATTCTACCTCTTCCTACAGATACTGTCAAAAAGCCGCTATTGGTTTCGCCGAGTAGAGCACAAAAAACTCCCTCTTCTTTCGGTGAAGGAAGAGGGAGGAAACGGAATGCGCTTACGATGCGTGAGAGAAGCTAGCGGTTTTGACCGGCTTGGTAGTTGCACTGATCTTGCCAGCCGTTGAAGTTTTGGCGCCACATTGTTGGGGTAAGCATGGTGCCGTTGATGTTCTGATCCGGCCCTATGGGCTGCCAAGTAGCCGCCCATGGCATCGTTTTGGCGTGGCCATCGGCAAAGACATAGTTCGACATCGCGCGGTTGCGCTGATCACGCGGAAGCACTTCTGGCGATTCGGATGTCCAGGTGTTGGGGCCGCGCCCGCTGATGCGGGTATGGCGGTCGAAGCCGGCGTTATTGGTGAAGTCTATGCACACACGGCCGTGAATATCCTCCCAAGTGGAGAGTTGGTTCCATTCCCAACCGTCCACGCCGGGAACGCTTTCGGCAATGAGAATGCAACTGGCCGGTTGGTCGAGGGCGGCCAACTTCATCGCGGTCCAGGGGCCGTTAGGCAGGTTGCTGATGTTGTAACGGTAGGAGCCGGGAATCACCTCATTTGGGTTGGTGTTTGGGTCGTAGTCGTGCATTGCACGCGGCAGGCTGTAGGAATCGGAAGGGCATTGGTATATCTGCTTATTTTTGATGTAGGGAAGCAGCACCTCGTCCCAACCGGTGTTCCAGGGGTTGCCCCAAGGCTCTCCTACATCGGCCTGATCGTTGAAGAAGGCTTTAGGAAGATATTCGTCGTGGTCTTGCGTGAACATCGCGATGGCCATACCAAGCTCTCTGGCATTGCTGAGGCAGGATATTTCCCGTGCTTTTTCTCGAGCTTGAGCGAAGACGGGAAACAGGATCGCGGCAAGTATCGCGATAATCGCTATAACCACAAGCAGTTCGATAAGCGTAAACGCTTTTGATTTGGGTTTCATCGAAGTCTCCTTTGATCTATGGATGTTGTTTTGACGCGCCTTTGCTTGTACCACGCCTTCTAACTAGCGCGCCCCGCCGTTGTAGGCGTTAGAAGGTCGTGGAGGCATATAGCCTCCCGGTTGCCCGTAGGTGGGTTTCACCACGGCGCCAGGGGGGAATTTACTCGGCGCTCCGTTAGCGGTAAAGACGTAGTAACCGATACCAACGAGAGCGAGTATTCCAAGGGCAATAACGACGATGCCCACCCATGCTGGCAGCTCACTTTTCAGCGGAGAGCCGCTCATTTTTCCTCCTCCTTTCGTAGGAAAGAGCCTACTTTCGTTTAGGAAACATCTAACCTCCTGAAGCCCGAACGATGAGCCTCGTTGGAATCTCCACATGACGCGGGGCAAGCCATTCGCCCGTCTGAAGGGCCTGGATGCGCTCTACCAACATCTGCACGGCGAGATCGCAAATCTCTTGCAGTGGATAGGCGATTGTGGTAAGTGGCGGGTCGAAAAGTGCGGCGAAGGGAAGGTCATCACAGCCGATCACCGCCACCTCCTGGGGAACACGCACTCCTTTATGCCGTAGACCGGCCAACGCACCGAATGCCGTCATATCGTTGAAGCAGAGAAGGGCGTCGGGGCGCTCGGGCCGCTCGAGCATCTGTTCCACACGGGCGCGGGCGATATCTACATCGAAGGCGGTTCCGTGAAATGTGTAGACCAGAGGTTCTTGCCCGATGGCTTTCAGAAAGTCGGTGTAGTATTCCGAGCGTACGTCGCCCTCTCGCGCTACGGAGTGTTCCGGAGCAAGGTAGGCGATGCGGCGGCGCCCGGAGGCCACGAAGTGCTCTAAGGCGCTCTGCAGCCCCGTCTGCAGTACGGCAGACACGCTGTCACGCCCCGGCACACCATAGCCGATGACGACGACATTTTCCATATCGGGCTGCTGTACCCGTTCACGCACTTCCGTGGAGGTTTCGCACCACAAGATCATGCCATCGGGGCGACGTGAAAGAAGGGTATCGAGAAGATGGAGGTCGTTTGGTTCATCGGCGCGGCGCGTGGTGAGGATGATCTCGTAGCCGCGACGCTCCAGCGCCGCCGAGCAGAGAGCGACCATGCGGGCGAAGAAGGGGTTTTCTACGCCACCTACCAATAACCCAACCACGTGGCTTTTGCGGGTACGGAGCTGCTGTGCGGCCCGATTGACCGTGTAGCCAAGCTCTTTTGCCGCCATCAGCACCCGTTTTCGGGTCTGTTCCGAGACGCGAGTGTTGCCCCGCGTGCCATTC
The DNA here is from genome assembly GCF_035294505.1 of Chthonomonas sp. Classification (NCBI taxonomy): domain Bacteria; kingdom Bacillati; phylum Armatimonadota; class Chthonomonadia; order Chthonomonadales; family Chthonomonadaceae; genus Chthonomonas; species Chthonomonas sp. Next base: position 4,392 of record NZ_DATGKU010000003.1, read on the forward strand.
AACACGCAGGCAGCGGTGGTATAGTGCACATTAGCTCTTTTAGCGATCTCACGCAGCGTTGGTTGCTTTGCGGTCATGGTAACAGTATATCGTTCGAGCCTTTAACCTATCGTTAGGTTAACGGACTGAGTATAACACATCCCCTCCGATGTTGTCAAATGGAAGGCATACACCCTTCCCCGCACAGAAACAGGTATAACAAAAACTATGGAAAGCACAAAAGGCTCTCGGAGATTGCCTGCGGTCGCCAAGCCAAAAACGACACCGACACCGCTTTCGCTTGCTGTAGGAGTGAAAAGCGACCCCATTGAGTATCGCTACTCTTTCTCGTGGCTCTTCCGACTTATGAAAGAGGAGGGGGTTCGTTTTCTCCAGCTCGGCACCTTCTTTGAACTGTACCATCTGCCCGATGAGGCTTTTCTTCAACTGCGTGCCGAAGCGGAGGCCTACGGCATTTGCATCCGCAGTCTCTTCACCGCCCATCGAGAACTCGGCGGCTTCTTTCGGAAAGAGGCAGGGTATGAGCAGGTAGCACGACGTTGTTATGAGCGACTCATCGAGGTAGGTGCCCTGCTCGGCGCCTCTGCTGTAGGCTCCAACCCCGGCGCCGTACTGCGAGATGAGATGGATTTCAAGCCCGATGGCCTCGCTTGCTACGTGCGCCATATGAAGGAGCTTATGCACTACGCCCATGAAAAAGGGGTGCGCTGGCTTACCATTGAGCCGATGTCGTGCCTTGCCGAGCCACCCACGACCCCCGACGAGATTCGGGAACTGGCCGAGGAGCTAAACACCTATCATGCCGCCCATCTTTCCAACACGGCGCGGGTGGGTTATTGTGTGGACATCGCCCATGCCTATATAGACAAAAGAGGCGCTTTGTGCTACACACCACAGGCTCTTTTTGAAGCCGCTCTGCCGGCCCTCTACGAAATCCATCTGAAGAACACCGATGCCCGCTTCGAGGCGACCTTCGGGTTCTCGGAAGAGGAACGTCTGCGTGGCGTGATTGAGATAGCCACCTTTCGCGATCTGCTCTATCAGCATGCCCATCATCTTCCTGTCTCCGAGGTGGTAGGCTACCTCGAGATCGGCGGGCCTAAGCGCGGGCGAGACTATACCGACCCGCTTTTGGAAACCCAGCTGCGTAGCTCGTTACGCTATCTCAAACAACACTTCACCGCCCGCCCACCGGATGCCACGCCATTGCCGACACCCTCTCGACCAGTACGCATTGCGCCCTCCATGATGTGCGCCGACCAAGCCCATCTTGCCGATGAGGTGCGCGAACTGGAGATGCTGGGCGTGGATTGGCTCCATATGGATATTATGGACACCCATTTTGTGCCCAACATGCCTCTTGGCCTCACCACTTTAGAGCATCTGCGCGCTTTAACCCGTCTTTCCTTCGATGTCCATCTCATGGTGGAGCATAACGAGCTTTTTATCGAGCGATTGGCAAAGATAGGGGTTCAATCCATCTCGGTACATGCCGAGTCCACACGGCATCTCGACCGTGTGCTCAGCCTCATTCGCGCCCACGGAATTCAGGCGGGAGTGGCGTTGAACCCGGCAACCCCCCTCTCCGCCCTCGAATATGTGCGCGAGTTGATAGATTTTGTGCTTATCATGACGGTGAACCCCGGTTTTGCCGGGCAAGTGCTTACCACCTCGGCCATCCGTAAGATAAGCGATTGTCGCCGTTGGCTCGATGAGAGAGGTTTTTCTCAACTGCCGATTCAAGTGGATGGCAATGTAAGTTTTGCCAATATTCCTCGCATGGTAGCTGCAGGCGCCGATATCCTCGTTGTCGGCTCCAGCAGCCTCTTTGCTCCAGACAGACCGCGGTTAGAAAACATGCGTCGTATTGAACAGGCCATTCGGGAAGGAATGGAACAACGCCAAGGGGGGCCGCGAAAGTCATGAAAACCATGCATGCCCTTGTGCTTCATCGAGTTGGCGATGTGCGTTTTGAGTCGATACCCTGTCCGGAGCCAGGCCCAGGCCAGGTGAGGGTGCGCGTAGGCTATTGTGGGGTTTGTGGCTCGGACATTCCACGGCTCTTCGAGAAAGGAACCTACCGGTTTCCGTTGGTGTGTGGGCACGAGTTTGCCGGCACGGTTGACCTCTGCGGCCCCGATGTGGCGGGGTTTGAAAAGGGGCAGATAGTAGCGGTTTTTCCTCTTATTTGGTGTGGCCATTGTCCTGCTTGTGAACGAGGACACTATGCGCAGTGCCTCAATTATAGCTATCTTGGTTCTCGTGAGAACGGAGCCTTTGCGGAGTATGTGGTGGCGCCGGCACGCAATCTCCTACCGGTGCCCGAAGGGGTATCGCTGGAAGAGGCGGCGATGACCGAGCCGGCCGCCGTAGCCCTCCATGCGCTTCGGCGCACTGGCCGAAACCTCACCGGACTTACCGTGGCGGTTTTCGGTTGCGGCCCCATTGGGCTGCTCGCCGCACTTTGGGCGCGCTTGGGGGGAGCGGTGAAAATCCTCTTGTTCGATGTTGCGGAAGAGAAACTCGCCTTGGCCAGAAGCTTAGGGTTTTCGATGGCCTTTTCGGCGGAAGAGGAAGACCCCGTAAGCTGCATTGAAAGAGAGACGAGATCACAGGGGGCCGATGTGTGTATTGAGGCCGCCGGTGTGCCGGCCACTCTGATTCAAGCGTGCAGCGCCTGTGGAAGAGGCGGGCAAGTTGTGCTGCTCGGCAATCCGTCCGCCGACGTGGTGCTGCCGGCGCCGCTTCTGTCGCAAATGATGCGACGTGAGGTTACGGTGGTCGGCACATGGAACTCGGAGTATGGAGTTTACACCACCTCGGACGACTGGCACACCACGCTCTCCGCTATGGCAGCCGGACAGTTCAACGTACAGCCGCTCATTTCGCACAAGGTGCCATTGGTTCAGGCAGTGGAGATGCTGCAGGCCATGCGACAGCGCCAGGTTCCGTTCGTCAAAGTGCTTATCTCACCATAAGTAAACGGCGGCAAGGGAGCCACCATTCATATCGCGCATCCCCTTTAGGTAGAGGGTGCCAACAGCCCGACAAACAGTTTAGGTCTTCCCCACCAAGCCAAGGGGGAAGACCTAAAAACCAACACCCAAACCCAATCTATTCAAGAAGCAATTTCCTGTACGCAAGCGGCCATTGGGAAGTTCCTAAGGCGCTTTTTCCTGCTTTAGAGCTTCCGGCAGCGCTTGGCGAAGGCGTTTGTAGGTGTTTTCCAGCCGTTCGGGAATAACGCGAATGCCGGACACCGCCGTCATGAAGTTCGTATCTCCGTTCCATCGCGGCACGATATGCCAATGAAGATGGTTGGCGATGCCGGCCCCGGCCACGCGCCCGATGTTAAGCCCGGTGTTGAACCCCTCCGGATGGTAGGCGATCTGCAGCAGCCGCAGGCTTAGCCTGGTGAGCTTCATGATATCGAGAAGCTCTTCATCGCTATAGTCTTCCATCGAGGTGGTATGGCGAAAGGGAACCACCATAAGATGGCCGTTGCTATAGGGAAAGGCGTTGAGAATAAGAAAGCCGTGGGGGCTTCGATGCACGATGAGGTTATCGGCATCGTGGGCTTCGCCTTGGGCGGGAAAGTCGCAAAAGATACATCGCTCCGACTTTCCCGCCGATTCAATGTATTGCAGCCTCCAGGGCGCCCATATCTGCTCGATCATGCTGTTACTTTTCGGGTTTGGTCCATTGTCGTGTCTCGCAGGAACGTTCTACGGCTGAAAGCACAGCTTGGTTCCTATAGCCATCCTCGAAGTTAGGGGTAAATGGGGTGCCGCGCACGATGGCCAGGAGGAAGTCGTGCACAAGATTGATGAAGGTATGCTCGTAGCCGATGATATGAGCAACCGGCCAATAGGCGCTCATATAGGGCATGAAGCTTTCGGTGGACTGAACAAGGTGAAAGCCCTGAACGCCCTGAGGGTCATCGGTAAGATATATCTCGAACTCGTTCATACGCTCTTGGTTATAGACGATGGAGCCTTTTTCTCCATTGATTTCCCACCGGTGATGATTTTTACGTCCTGGAGCAAGGCGGGTGGCCTCGAAAGTGGCTGTCGCGCCGTTTTCCAGTCGGGCAAGAAAGGCTGTAACATCATCTACGGTCACCTCGCCCATATCCTGGGCGGCCTTAAAGCCGGCCAAGCCACCTTCGGTATCGGCGAGGAGCGGGCGTTTTTTAATGAAGGTCTCTTGAAGCCCGATCACTTCGGCGAACTCGGTGCCCATAACGAATCGAGCGGTATCTATGAGGTGTCCGTTCAGGTCGCCGTGCGAGCCGCTACCGGCAATGCTTTTATCGAGGCGCCATACGAGGGGCACGTTGGGGTCTACGATCCAGTCTTGGAGGTAGGTAGCGCGGAAATGGCGCACTTTGCCGATGCGCCCCTCGCGCACAAGTTGAGCGATGTAGGCCACGGCCGGCACAAAGCGATAGTTATGGCAGATTCCGTGAACGAGACCGCTCTTTTTGGCGAGTTCGTAGGAAGCGCGTGCGTCTTCTAGGGTGGTGGCAAGCGGCTTTTCGCAGAGCACATGTTTGCCTGCTTTCAAAGCGGCTTGAGCGATCTGCGCGTGGGTGTTGTTAGGAGTTCCGATGTCTATAATGTCAATATCGTTTCGCGCCACCACATCTTCCCAGTTTGTGGAATACTCTTGCCACCCAAAGCGTTCTTGAGCGGCCCGCACTTTCTGTTCGTGGCGTCCGCAGATCACCTTAAGGACGGGTTCGACTTCGATGTCAAAAAAGCGTGCTACCTGCCGATAGGCGTTGCTGTGCGCTTTGCCCATGAACTGGTAGCCGATGAGAGCGACATTGAGCTGTTTTTTCGCCATAGGTTTTTACCTCCGATGCTGAAGTAAGGGAATGGATTTTCCTTCTTCCTGAGCCTTACATTTCGGCAAATGGACAGGCGATTCCTTTTATAGGAGGGACAGATCGTTTGGTCTCAGCAGGGTTTTAAAGATAAACCGCTAGGGTATTGGGGCGCAAAGGAGACTTCCCTTCCTACTCTTTGTCGGAAGGCCTGCAATGGAACCCAAGATGCCTTCGAGAAGCCGTGCGCTTATCGAGGTTGTGGTGGCAGCTCCGCGCGCCCCAGGCACCACTCTTCAACCCAAGGCCACTTCCCATAGCCGTAGTAGGGGCTGATATGGCCGGCGCTTTCAAGTTTATAGATTGGGATGCCGAGAGCCTGCGCTAAACCGGCGCTCTGGTCGAAGGTGGCGTAGTCGTCGTTATTAGAGGCGATGAGAACGGTTAGTGGGCAGACGGCATGCAACACCCCCGGATAGATGGGCAGTGGGTAGAAGCTGGAGACGCCGACGGGAGCTTCTGTAGGTGGGGCTTGTGGCATGATATAGGGCGGAGCGACCAGCAGAACCCGTTCCGCAATAGGTTCGGCATCCGTTCCGCAGCTGCTCACCAGATGAATCCAGGCAATGCACCCCAGACTATGCGCTACGACCGTGAGCGGCTCTCCTTCGTGATGATCGCGAATCATGCCGATTTCGCGACGTATGGCGTTGAGCCAGGCGTTCAGATCGGGAGCACTCGGATTGGGCATTTCGGGATAATACACGGGAACCTGTTCGGCAGTGAGCCGTTCATAAAGGTGCTCTTGCCAATGCTCCGGTGCATTGCCACCCCAGCCATGCAAGATCAGCACAACGCGATTTTCCATGTTCTCCTCCGCTTTGAATGGCCCTCCGCTCCTACAAGGGAGGAAGACCCCATTCGAGTTCTATCGTATCTTTTTTTGAAGCGCCCAGGTGCCTGCACACACTCTCTAAAAAACGTTCCTTGCGAAGCACGTTGAAAGAACAAACGGCCGCGTGCCTCCGCTCTGGGTGTGATGGCTATTGATAAGCCTTTGAAGATCAAAGCAATGCGAGAGCGAATTCGTATAGACTACGTAACAGTTACGCCGTCGGTGTCGCTCTTTCCTGCTTAGCTTTTAGAAGGGCTTTATTGGATGTTCACTCGCGACCGGCGGCTTGACGAAGAGCTTCTCTTTCTCGATCACGCTCGGCGATGCTTTCGCGTTTGTCGTAGAGCTTCTTCCCGCGCGCCAGAGCGATCTCCACTTTGGCAAAGCCGCGTTCAAAGAAAATGGAGAGCGGGATAATGGTGAGGCCTTTCTGTTCGGCGGCGGCACGCAGGCGCTCGATTTCATAGCGATGGAGGAGCAGTTTTCTTGGGCGTTTGGGGTCGGTGTTATAGCGATTGCCCTGCTCGTAGGGGGAGATGTGCATGTTATAGAGCCAGGCTTCGCCGTGTTCGATTTTGCAGAAGGCGTCCTGAAAGTTCACGCGGCCGGCTCGAAGCGATTTCACTTCGGTGCCAACCAGCGCGATGCCGGCCTCGTAGGTCTCGCCGATCTCGTAGTCGTGACGAGCGCGGCGATTGACCGCAACCACCTGGCGGGTCTTTGTGTTTTGTGCAGCCGTCTTGGTCTGTTTGCTCATGGTTCGCCCTCAGCAACGCGGATTGAAGTAGTATACCTAAGCGCTTGCCTAGCCTGGCGTGTGGGGTTTTTCCGGCCGCATGGCGGGGAAGAAGATCACGTCTCGAATCGACTCGGCGCCTGTAAGCACCATGGCCAAGCGATCGATGCCTACGCCAAGTCCTCCGGTGGGCGGCATTCCGTACTCCATGGCCTCTAAAAACTCCTCGTCCATAGGGTGGGCCTCTTCGTCGCCGGCGGCACGTTGACGCGCCTGAGCTTCAAAGCGTGCCCGTTGGTCGAGGGGATCGTTGAGTTCGGAGAAGGCGTTGCCAAGCTCTTGGGTGGCGATGTAAATCTCAAATCGGCGCGTGAGTGCGGGGTTATCCGGTTTGCGTTTGGCTAACGGTGACGTCTCGATGGGGAAATCGGTGATGAACGTGGGTTGAATGAGCTTAGGCTGGGTATACTGCTCGTGGAGCTTCTCGATAAGCCCGCCCAGATTCGTCTCCTTTTCCAGATCGAAGGTTACCCCGATACGACGGCAGGCTGCTTTGGCGCTTTCGAGGGAGGTAAGCTCTTCGGGCCTAATGCCGGCGTTCTCATAAATGCCCTCCAAAATAGGGAGGCGTGGCCAGGGGCGTTGGGCGAGGTTGATGGAGTGCCCAAAGACTTCCAGTTGGGGGCTGCCGTTCACCTCGGTGGCGATCGCAACGTACATGTCTTCCACCAACTCCATAATATCTTCGAGGTTGGCGTAGGCTTGGTAAAGCTCCATGAGGGTAAATTCAGGGTTATGGCGCGTGGAGATGCCTTCGTTGCGGAACACCCTGCCGATCTCGTAGACCTTCTCATAGCCGCCGATGATAAGCCGCTTGAGGTACAGCTCAAGGCTGATGCGCAGTTTAAAGTCGTGATCGAGCGCATTATGATGGGTAATGAACGGTCGAGCAGCGGCCCCACCTGCGACTAACTGCAGAACGGGAGTTTCTACCTCCAGGAAACCGCGTGCATCGAGATAACGGCGCATGGCGGAGACGATTTTGCAGCGTTTTGTAAGTACCTCGCGTGAAGTGGGGTTTACAAGCAGATCGAGGTAGCGATGGCGATAGCGCTCCTCCCTATCGGAAAGTCCTCCGTGTACCACGCCCTCCGCATCCTGCTTGCCAAAGGGGATAGGACGAAGGCTTTTGGCTAAGAGGGTAAATTCACGCACATGAATGGTCGGTTCACCGGTGCGCGTTTTAAAGGGATAGCCTTTTACGCCCACAAAATCGCCGAGGTCAAGGTCTTTAAATCGTTCAAAAACCGATTCTCCGAGGTCATCACGTCGCGCATAGACCTGTATGCGTCCACTTTGGTCGCGAATATCGGCAAAAACTACCTTGCCTTTAACCCGCTGAGCGGTAAGGCGCCCGGCCACGGAGACCTCCAGCTGCTCTCGTTGCTCATCCGGCAGCGTCCAGTGGGCGGCCGTCTCATCGGTAAGCTCAGAGGCGGTGTGAGTGCGTACATAGCGCTCGATGCGAAAAGGGTCGAAGCCTTCGGCACGTAACGCCTGCAGTTTGGCAAGACGTCGGGCGGTCTCTTCGCTTCGCTCCTGCTCTTCCTGCGCTAAGCTATTGGCCTCCTCTGCCTGTGGGGCCGTTGGTGAGGCGCTCTCTTCTTTAGTGGCGGTAAGCGGTTTGCGTTCGTCGTTCACGATCGATTCGTCTGGTCTCCTCCCTTCATACCTGCCTCGGTTCTTTTGTATGGCAGAGATTCCTGACAAAAACAGAGCTAAAAATGTCTTACAAAGACATTTTCAATAAATCGGTGCCTCTTGTTGAGACGATGCATCGTGACAGGCTAGGCTACTTGCGAATGCTCTCGATGCGGTAGTTCATGACCCCTTTAGGCACGCGGATAGAGACGATGTCTCCCACTTTCTTCCCCTTCACCGCTTTGCCAATGGGCGATTCGTCGGAGATGAGGTTGTGGTCGGGGTCGGCTTCTGCCGAGCCTACCAAAGTGAACTCCCACTGTGCGCCGTTTTCCAAGTTGGTCATTGCCACAATAGAGCCGATGTCTACATGGTCGGTAGGAATGGATTCATCGTCTACCACACGGGCCATCTGAAGCAGGTGGCCGAGTTCGAGAATCTCGCTTTCGACGAGGGCCTGTTCTTGTTTGGCCGTTTCGTACTCTGAGTTTTCTGTGAGGTCGTCGCCCTCCTTGGCAGCGCGCAGACGGCGGGCGATATCGGGCCTCTGCACATTGCGCAGATAGTCGAGCCGCTGGCGCAGCTTAGCATGACCTCCTGGGGTCAACACGATCTCAGAATCTTCAGACATTCGATCCGTCACTCCTGGGCGGCGAGGCGCCGCATTTATGGTGCGTGTTTTTCAAGAGAGGCGTTTTTCCTCTCTTCAGTTCAAAACAAATACGATTCATTGGCCGCATTTATCGCCCAATTATCGTCTTTTTTGCCGCTATTTTGTATGCTCGATTGCGGGTTTGGAAAACTTAGACCCTACGTGGGAACCATTCACTCTGAAATATAGGTCGTACCCGCTCGAAAGGGTTCCAACACCCGACCGAGGGGCTTTTGAACTATCGGCTAGAGATCGGCAAAAAAGTCGAAGAGGATGTCGGCTGAATCGGGCAGACCTTCGTGGCCGTAGTCGGGGTAGAGGATCATGCGTTTTGGCGATTCGATTTTGTTGTAGGCGGCAAACTGTGTGGACGGTGGGCAGATAGTATCCATAAGACCGGTAAGCATGAGCACCTCGGCACGAATGCGCGGGGCTAGATGCTGGCAATCTATATAGCCGAGGCGTGTAAATATCTCCTGCTCCCTTTCATGGCGCGGGTCGAACTGCCGCAGGAAGGTACGTATCTCTTCGTAGGCGCCGACGGCGAGGTCCATCTCCCAAACGCGCAGGTAGTCGCAGAGAAAAGGAAACACAGGGGCCGCTTTTCGTATGCGCGGTTCGAGCGCGGCGCAGGCGAGGGTGAGGGCGCCTCCCTGTGAGCCGCCGGTGGCCCCGACGCGGTCAGCATCTACTTCTGGAAAACTCATCACGATGTTGGCGAGTTGAGCCGTATCGAGAAACACGGAGCGATAGTAAAGCTTGTCGGGATGATCGTCTAGCCCGCGAATGATGTGCCCTCGCAGAGTGGGGCCGCGAACCCCTTCGATGTTTTCCGAGCGTCCCCCCTGTCCACGGCAATCTAGTGCAGCCACCGAGAAGCCCTGTGCGACATAGGGCAGTTTGTCGGTCCAATCGCCGCTTGAACCGCTATAACCGTGGAACATAAGGAGGGCCGGATGAGGCTTAGGGGCGGTCTTTGGGCGAAGGTATTTCGCATAGACGCGCGAGCCGCCTACACCGGTAAAATAGAGGTCGAAGCATTCAGCAAAGCTTGCCTTGGTTGGGCGGGGAATAAGTTCCACCTGGGGATCGGTTGCGCGCATCTCAGCGAGCGCACGTTGCCAATAGGCATCGAAATCGTCGGGCTTGGGGTTTCTGCCTTGATAGCATTTTAGCTGCTCTAGAGGCATCTCGAAAACGGGCATGGAATCTCCCTCCAAAAGCTTGGTTCGCATGGTTCGTGTGTTCAGTGCGGATAGTATACTTCAAGGAAGCGGCTTTCTAGGAGGGGGTGCTAACGGCTCTCCGTCTCTCACTTCTGGGCCGGCAGAGAGGCCGGGGTAAGCTTGGGTATCGGGGTAGAGAGCTGAGGAGTTGTGGTCGTACCGACAGAGGCCGACTCGGTGGAGGATGTTTTCGCAAGAGCGGCTTCGATAATCTTTTGTTCTTGCAGAGCCTCTTCATAGTTAGGATCATAGAGTAGCGCGACCTGGATGGCATGGTTGGCGAGGTCGTATCTCCCAAGCCCGTAGTAGGCGGCTGCAAGGTGGTAATAGTATGTGCGTGCTGCCACCGGTGGCGTGTTTTTGGGCAGATCGGAAGTTGCCTGCAGCAACATCTCCACGGCGTCGGCATAGAGGTTATGCGCTTGCGCTTTGGGGCCGCAGACGGCCTGGCGGTAGAGCACCCACCCGTAGCTGTCTTCAGCAGCGGCGTAGAGTTCGCTCCGGTCGGAAGAGAAATCGAAGCTATGCTGTAACTTGATAAGCGCGTTAGCAACGAGAAGCTGCGCCCGCTTAAGATCGTCTGGATCGTTGCTCGTGATCGCGAGGATGTAGCCGGTGTCGTTCAGCGTTTGAGGATCGTCTGGGGTAAGGTTTAGCCCCTGTAGCGCGGCTGCACGCGCCTCCTGATTTTGAGGCGGCTTTTGTTGGGTATACGCATCGGCCAAGGCGAGGTAAAGCCGTGAACGACTTGTGCTATCGGCATTGCTACAGTCTTGCACCGCACGCTGGGCGTAGTTCAACAGAAGGTCGGAGGCGGTGTGGGGAAAGTTCTCACATAGGCCGATCACGTCTAAGTAGGCCGTGGGGTCGTGGGGATGAGCGTCCAAATAGTGGTCGAGCGCTGCCCGCGCATCGGCTTCATCTCCGTGCAATAGGCTATTCTTTGCCGCCAGAAGCTCCTTTGGCAGAGGAGAGGGACGGTCAACGAGCAGATAATAGAGTAGTAGCCCAGTGCAGCAAACGAGAAGCAAGCGAAAGGTTAGAACTAACCAACGCATCGAATTTGATGTGTCCATTCTCATCCTCCGACCGATACGAGCGGCTGTACCGCTTTTTAAATACCGAGAAGAGAGGCTTCTACGGTTCCCTAGCGAAGAAAAACGATCTATCTCTGTTCTTTTGTGTTTCTAAATAAGTTGTGGGAACAACGCTCGCAACAGAGGTGTTTCCCTATTTAAAGAGCACAGATTCTCGATGCCCTCTTGTCAAAGAGGGCTATATCGGTTATAATGCACCTGCGCTAAAGCGGTATTGAGGCGCGTGGAAGCGGTGCCGATCATCCAAACACGAGCGAGGGGCGAACAGAGTATGGAATGCCAAAACTGCGGCGCGACGAACGAACCCGATAATCCGACCTGTATACGCTGTGGCGTGCCACTGGCGACGCCCTCTTCCCAAACGGCCTCTACGCTTCTTCAGCAAGCCTACCTCGCCTACAAGCAGGAAGATATGGAGACGGCTCTGCTCAAATGCCGGCAGCTTTTAAAGGCCGATCCGGAAAACGAAGAGGCGCTTGCGCTCATGGCGCAGCTTGAGGAGAAGCAGGAGCACTATCTTGCAGCGGCAGAGGTTTACGAACGCCTAACGGAGCTTCGCCCCGAGAGCGTGGCCTATCGGTTGCGTCTAGAAGAGCTAAAGCGTAAGGCGGAGAGCAGGCCTTCAAACCCACCTTCGGCGCCTCTTCCAAACCGTGCGGGGGACAATCGCATCAGCGTTGTGCTGATCCTTGCAACGACGATCCTCATGTTGGCTGCTGCCGTGGTCATCCTCGCATACGAGTGGGGGCGCGCCACGCAACTGAGCATGAACACGCCTAGTTTGCCGCCCATCATCGCCGAGCGCCCGACTGCCCCTTCGCCGAACCCTTCCGCAACGACGGCGCCTTTCCCCATGTCATCTTCAACCTCGAACGCCACCCCCTCGCCCTCGGAGTCGCCCCAACCGTCGCGCTCTCACGATGGCAGTGGAGCACAGCAAACCGGCCTCTCGTCAGGTCTATCGCACGCTTCTATCACTGTTGCGACGCCGCATGTCTCGCTGCCACCGGCTGCCGTTCATCCCATGCCATCATCCAGCTCTACAACGCCTTCACGGCGCATCGTGCTGCCGGCCAGCGATGCCGCTACGAGTTCCGATGAGAACACGGTGGTTATTCCTGTTTCCGGCAGCGCGTCCGCCTCTTCAAGCAACAGCCCGGCATCCTCTGCATCGAACGGCCAGGGTACCACCGTCGTTCGGGTTTATCGGGCCAACGGCGCTTCAGGCTCCGCCGGCGATAGCTCCGCCCGTTCCTACATCGCCATGGGGCAGCATCTGCAGCTGAGCGGTCAGTACGATCAGGCCATAGAGGCCTACCGAAAAGCTCTCCCCTCGGCGGGAGATGATACCGGCTTTGTGTACCAACAGATAGCTCTCTGCTATCAACGCGAGGGCAAGAAGGCGGAGGCTGCCGATAATTTTCGTCAGGCCAAGGCCGCCTACCAGCAGTTGCTTGAGTCCGGACGTAAGGTGGCGGAGGCCCGCGCCGGCATTATTGCATGCGATCAGGGAATCAAGCTGTGCAGCCCCTAACTCGTTTTCGCATTTTAGGTTGGATAACCCTTTTGGGAGTGCTGGGATACCGTTATTCGATTGCCGAGACCCCCGCAACCTCGCCTAACCTACCTAAACTGCTTATTCTCGTGCGTAAAGACCCTAAAACCCCCAACTCCGATTTGCCTCAACTCCTGGCCGGCCTGTTAAAACAGTCCCTGAAAAGCTCTTCGCTCTACACTCCTGTGCTCTATAGTCCCTACGATCCCACAATAAAAAATGCGCTTCTTAATCATCTCTTAACGCCTAAAGACCTGAACACGCTCGATTCGCCTATCTCGCAACAACGGCTCGCAGAGGCCTACGATGCGCGTTATCTCCTCTCTATTCAGCCCCATATTCTTCCAGAATCGGTGGAGGTGGACGTGTCGCTTTTCCATCGGGCACCTGCAGAGAGCTGGACGATGCCTTACTCCAATCGTCTTCATGTAGACATGCCGCCCGCTCGGCGCGGGGTGACGGAGGAGATACGGCGCAAAGCCCTGCTTTATGGCCTGGTAGATAGCATCTCCGGCGCAGTTGGCAGTCCGACCCACCTGCTGGCCTCTTTGCCCATAACGCTGCCCCAAACTGTGGCATTGAACGATGCGAACTCCACCTCCGCGCAAAAAACGGCTGCAGCTGCCCCTATGCCTAGCAGTAGTCCTGCGACGCAATCCGCACCACCCCCTCCGGACTATGTGGCGCAAGCGCGCGATGCCTTGCGTGATGGCAATGTGGCCGATGCCATTATGCTGCTGCGTCAAGCCGTAGATGGGAACCCCTTTGACCCAAAGCCTAGAGCCTTGCTTATTCAGACCTACCTTCAGCGACACCTCGTTGCGCTGGCCGATGCTGAGGCTCAAAACAGCCTTCTTCTCTGCCCCAATAACGTAGAGCTAACCCAGCTTGAAGCGCAGGTGCTTGAGGCCAAAGGAGATACGAAGGGCGCTTTGCAGCTGTTCACCCAGCTTGTAGCCCACAACCCTCAGGATGTGGCGGCTCGCATCGCCTTAGGCGACGCCCTGCTGGCCAATGGACAGTATGCCGATGCCCAAAATGCTTATGAAACGGCGGCCTCTATCAACGCCAAAAGCGCGCTTCCTGCCTTGCGCCTCGCTGCCCTGTTTGTGAAGGAGGCCAATTCCGACCCCAGTTTTTATGCCAAAGGCCTTTCCGAACTCGAAACCGCGCGTCAACTCCTACCACCCACCGATACCACGAGCTATCTTAACTGCTATGCAACGCTGATGCCTGTTCTCAGCCAGCGCATTCATGATAATGCCGATGCCCTACAGCAGATATATGAGTCCTGTGTGCAAGGCGGCCTCAGCGTCACCGAGGCCTTGCGCGACCTTTCTGACCTGCAGAATCGCCTGGTGGCATTGAGTGATTTTCTGACCAAGCTTCCCCCTGCCGTTGGGGTTGAGAAGGCACAGGCCGCCTATGGTCAAAGCGCTGCGTTGCTTTTACAGGGCATCAGCTACTTCCATGACGTTCTGGCCGATCCGGCGCGCACCCCACGTGAGGCTGCAGATACGTTGGCTCTCGCGCGCGCAAATACGCTTCATGCGCTTCAGGAGGCCGATACGCTGTTAAAGAATAGCCTTAATCCTCCCCAGACGAAACCCCAAAACACGGATAACACCACCTCCAACGATTAAAAACAGGAACTTTCGTTAGGATTCTGCTGTTAACTGTCTTTCAAAGAAGGATTCTTGCTAACGATGTAGAAAAAAACGTCGTTGGTGAAGAACCGATACCAGCAACCCAAATTTCCTGATAACGAAGAGGAGGTTCATCCGACAATGAAACACCATCGTCGTGCCGCGTTCACGTTAATTGAGCTGCTTGTCGTTATTGCTATTATCGCGATACTTGCAGCCATTCTCTTTCCTGTTTTCGCGCAGGCGCGCGAAAAGGCACGAGCCATCTCCTGTCTCTCCAACTTGAAGCAGCAGGGATTGGCCTTGAATATGTACGTACAGGACTACGACGAGACCTTCCCCATCAATCTCTACTTAGGGCAGAACAACGGGAACGCCTGCGTGATGACGAGCTACCAAGAGATTCAGCCCTACCAGAAGAACTCGTTGATACTGCTATGCCCTTCCGATAGCACGCCGCTTAACTTCCCGGTGGCCATGCAGACGATCGGCTTGCCGGCCCCTTGCCCGGTTTCGCCGGAGCTTATCAAAGTGAGCGATCAGCCGAACTATGCGCTTATTGATGATGGCGATCCAAACCCGATCTTCGCCGGGGAGACCGGCAGGCCGGTACACCGATTGGCCGAACTGCAGTTCCCGGTGGAGACCAGCGCTTTTGCCGATGCCACCGTTACCCTCCAAGGCCCCACAGCGGCTTTCTGTCTGTTTTGTTCGCCGGTGCAGGCGCGCCATAACACAACGGTCAACTCGGTGTATGCCGATGGCCATGCGAAGGTGGTGCACACAAAGCCCTATACCGATGCAAACGGCAACCCTTACGTTGGCATTCAGCTCGACGGGCAGAGCACAAAGGCCTATGTCATTACGGATGCAGGGCCGTATCAAAACAGCACAGAGCTTTGGGGCATTCCCTATCAAAAGTCGGATGGAAGCTGGGGCCTGCTTCCGTAGGCCGGCTTCTTCAGAAGATTTAAGGGCGGGCAAGTGCCCGCCCTTTCCTACAGTTCCCTACCAGAGCCTATGCGAATGGGGAAGCCCTGCCTCCTAGCGTGGGAGAGGCTTTACTGCCCGTTCGTATTCGTGTTGGTTCCTGCCTGCTGTTCTAGTTTTTGAATGGCAGCCTGTTTTGCCGGAGCAGGAAGCTCCGGGTTATTCTGGATGGCCTGAATTTTTTGCTGCAGGGTTTGATGCGGAGGCGGCCCTGTTGGGGTCGGATTGCCTTGGTTGTTGCTGCAGCCTGCCAAAGCGATGAGGGCGTAAGCTCCACCTAAGAACGGCAGGTTTTTCAGATACTTCGGGATTCTCATCTCCACTCCTTTCAAGGACATCGTTAGAAAAGGGCAAGCGAAGGTTAACTCCACTTGCCCTCGAAGCGTTCCGCAGAAAAGCTACTGTTGGACGCTGGGGTCGCCATAAGCGAGGCCCCAATAGCCCCATTCGTTATGCTTGCCGCTATCCTCTACACCCTCTGGATAGAGCTTTGAGAACTGATACCAGTGCACGTGGCCGTCCATATGCAGCACGTTGGAGCCGGAGTTATGTCTCCCATGGAAATTCGGGCCACCCCAGAAATTCGGCTGAATGTTTGGATAGCCCGGCCACAGAAAGCCTGCAGCCGGGAAGTCAATCATCATCGCCGCCTTCGCCGAACTTACGATATCGGGGTTGTCAAAGGTGATAGGAGATTGATAGCCGCCGTAAAGGCCAGGGCAGCTATTGGGAACCCAGTGGCTATCGTAGGTCAACATGACGTTGTTAAAATCGTAGTCCATCGGCGGATAGACGTCGTTATAGTACTGTGCGTCGCCCACGTTGGAGTGCGGCAGTCCTACGCAGCCGTCATCGGGAGGAAGCATGTAGTCGCCTTGACCGTTATCGCGCTGTTTATGTTGAATGGTGCCCATGGGAAAAGTAGAAGAGGGGCATTTGAACAGTTGGGCGTTTTTGATATAAGGCTCTAGGCGTGCGGCCACGATGTAGCTGTTAGGCCAGATGTAGACTGGCATATAGTTGTCGTAGTCCTGCGCATACATCAGCATAGCCAGCCCAATCTGCTTTTGGTTGGAGAGACAGGCCGTCTGGCGTGCCTTCTCACGCGCTTGGGCGAAGACAGGGAAGAGAATAGCTGCTAGTATTGCAATAATTGCAATAACTACTAGCAGTTCAATCAACGTGAAACCTTTGCTACGTTGCATACGATCCGAATCCTTTCTTTATGAAAGTTTGTGTCTTGGTATATGTTCAAGCGCCTTTGAACAGGGCGCATGAAGCCGAAGTCAGATAGTGTTTCCTCTAGAAGCATAGCGATTAGGGTCTTTCAGCATGGGGGCGCTTTGGCGTGTTGAACCGCGCAGCACGATGTGACAGGGCACAATGCAGCGCTGTGGACGGCCAGCATGGCCTTCGATAAGGTCTATCAGCATCTCTGTGGCCGTGCGGGCAAGACTGCTGATGTTAATAGAGACCGACGTAAGCGGCGGCTCCAGATAGGAGCAGAAGCTCGAGTTGTTAAAGCCCACAAAGGCGATATCTTCTGGCACATGCAAACCGTTCTCGAGAGCCACCTGCATAGCGGCGGCGGCGGTGACATCGTCTACGGCGACCACAGCATCTGGAGGTGTGGGGAGGCTCAGCAGCCTCTTCATCGCTTGGCGCCCACCGTCTGCGGTGAAGTTGCCGTATTCGACGGCTTGGAATGGCGCCTCATTGGCTTGAAGAGCCTCGAGATAGCCCGTTAAGCGATCCTCCGACACGTTCACGCCTTTGGGGCCGCCGATATAGGCGACGCGACGATGACCATCCGAGAGAAGCTTTTCGGTAACCATGCGTCCTGCCGCCACGT
>NZ_DATGKU010000004.1:0-2516 GCF_035294505.1 Chthonomonas sp.
GCCTCCCAACCGCCCAGGCGATACATGGATTTGCCGCACACGGCACAGTACCCCTTAAGGTCGTATCGCCCACGGCGATTGCACACCTGAATGGCATTCTGCATTTGGCGCTTGGTTCGACAGTGCACGCAGTAGCCGATAACCACCGGCTCTGCCTCCACCGTGGCGGTTTGGTTGGAAAGAGGCCCATCGCCTTGCGTGTCGCTCATTTTGCTTTCTTCAGCAGCGGCAGCCCCGTCGGGGCCTCGGTGACCACGTAGCCGGCAGGCACAGCATCGAGAGCGCCCGGCTTAATCTCCTTTGCGAAGAAGTAGAGCGTCCGCTTCCCTCCGCGAGACTGAGTTTCCCGAGAGTGCAGGTAATACGTCTCGCCTGTCTTTTTGCTTTTCACGGAGTAGGGCATGGCAAGCCTCCTTTTAGTGAGAGTGTTAAAGTCGAGCCTTCTCCACAAGGCCTAAGCGCTTGGAAGACCCAAAGGGCTTTCTCGCCGTACCTCGTAGAGTTGCGGGTATAATAGCACAGTCTTCACAGAAACGCAAGTGGTTTTGGGGCGGTTTCGGAAAAATCTTTTTCCGGCTGGCCAATAAGAAGGATTCTAGGCACGTATTGTAGAACTAAAGCGTGTGGTCAAAAGCTGCCGTACCCACCTTACTGCATAGCACGCTACGAGTTTTTCGGTGAGGAAGACCCGATTCGCATATTCGCTTGATTTGTTAGAGAGAGATAGGTGGCAGACGAAACTATTCTTGGCGAGGGCAAGGTTTTAACCTACAATGAGCGTTGTTTAAAGCGCCCCGCTTCGGGTGGCAGCCCGACCATCCACGTGCGACAACAAGTGCAAGTGAAAGCGTTCTATTCTTCTATCATAGAGGTGGCCTACCTATGAAAGCGGTGATCATGGCCGGGGGCGAGGGAACTCGTTTACGTCCTCTTACCTCTCAACGTCCGAAGCCGTTAGTTCCGGTACTGAATATGCCCATTATGGAGCACATCGTGCTGCTGTTGAAAGAGCACGGCATCACGGATATCGTGGTGACCCTCCACTATTTGGCGGATGAGATAGAGGGCTATTTTGGGGATGGCTCGGAGTGGGGCGTGAACCTTATCTACTCGGTGGAAGAGACGCCCTTAGGCACAGCCGGAAGCGTAAAACAGGCGGAACCCTACCTTAAAGACGATACCTTCCTCATCATCAGCGGAGACGCCCTCACCGACATCAACCTCGACCGTGTGATCGAGTACCATCGCAAAAAGAAAAGCCTCGCCACCATTGTGCTCTCCCATGTGCCCAACCCGCTTGAATTCGGTGTGGTGATAACAGACGACGAAGGCCGCATTCGCCGCTTCCTCGAAAAGCCCTCCTGGGGCGAGGTGTTCTCCGACACGGTTAACACCGGCATGTACATTTTGGAGCCAAGCATCTTCTCCTACATGGAACCGGGCCAAAACTACGACTGGAGCCACGACATCTTTCCCAAACTGCTGAAGGAGAAAAAGCCGCTCTACGGCTACGTCATGGAGAACGACTACTGGTGCGACGTAGGCAACCTCCAGCAGTATCGCGAAGCCCAGTACACGGTGCTCGACGGCAACACGCGCGTGCGCATAGGCACGCGCAGCGTTTTCAGCCACACCAACGGCGTTTGGGTGGGCGATGGATGTGAGATCGATCCTTCCGCCCAAATCCTGCCTCCGGTGGTTATAGGGCGCAACTGTAAAATCAAAGAGGAGGCCATCGTAGGCCCCTACTCGGTCATCGGGGATAACTGTATCATCGAAGAGAAGGCGAAAGTCCATCGGAGCATTCTGTGGGATAACGTCTATGTGGGGGTAGGCTCTCAAATCAACGCCAGCACCGTCTGCTCTCACACCACTATCGAGTCGGACTGCAATATTCAAGAGGGCGCGGTGATCGGCGCACGATGCCGCATCGAGAACGGCACCACCATCCGTACCCAGATTAAGCTCTGGCCCGATAAGATCATCGAGGCGGGCAGCATCGTTACCATGAGCCTTATCTGGGGCCAGAAGTGGGCCGGCTCCCTCTTTCGCAAGCAGGGCGTTATGGGCATCGCCAACATCGAGCTAACGCCGGACTTCGCCTGCAAATTGGGCGCCTCGTTTGGCGGCTACCTTAAACGCGGCGCTACCGTGGTAACAAGCCGCGATTCGGGGCCGGTGGCGCGCATGATGAAACGCGCTCTCATCTCCGGCCTGCTTTCGGTGGGCGTGAATGTGCTCGATATGCGCTCCATGCCGCTGCCCATCGCCCGACATAACATCCTCGGCTCTCAAGCCGGCGGGGGGGTGCATGTGCGCATCGCTCCCGATGACCCCAAAATGATCCTCTTCGAGTTCTTCGATGAACAGGGCATCTACATCGCTCAAAGCGCCGAACGCAAAATAGAGACGATCTTCTATCGCGAGGACTTCCGGCGCGTGGATGCCGAACAGGTGGGCATTTTGGAGTTCGCCGGGCGCGGCATCGAACAGTATGCCGAGGCCTTCTATCATCG
>NZ_DATGKU010000005.1:0-2733 GCF_035294505.1 Chthonomonas sp.
GGGTCTATTATAACTTCATACCGTAAAATTATCGTGAAATTTTAGTATCGGCAGAGCAAGGTACATAGAACGCGCCTAGAATTAAGCCGTAGATGGCATTGAGGATGAAAACTAGGAACGGTGTAGCTAGGCCTAGCTTTAAACCCAATACTCCCGCCCCGATCTGGGGCAAGATCACAAATACTTGAATAAGGAAAGGGATTTGCACAAAAATGAGACCGCGCAACCACGGCGGTCCGGTAAGGCGTGAATAGAAAAACACAGCATATATCCAAGCCATTATCATCCCAACTACGATGTGGAAAAGAGTTTTGACCGTCTCTGAGGGTGGAGGTAAGGGAGAGTGCCTGAAACCCAGAAAGAATAAAACAAAACTTAGCGTTTTCCAAACGACGTGCGCAAGACCACCTGTTCCTGGATGAGGCCACCGGAGCTGGACGAGATGGATTGCTAGGAGATTGATGGTTCCTCCTAGCAATCCAACTGCCAATGCTTTGACTGCCTCCCTGCCCTTACACTGAAAGGGCTGCATAGGTCTTTCTCGTGTCTCTCCCTATTCGGGCAGCAAAGGCGAACTTGGGGCACGCGGGCCACCATTTGTAGGTGTGTGTCTAGGACGAGAAACCTCCTGTTCTAACCTTTCGAGATATAGTTTGTAAAGACGAAATCCTGTTTCTTTACGATGGCGTGGCAGTTGAAGCACTCTTGTGCGAAGCCGGCGTTTTTGCCGTAAGGCGTGTACGTTTTCGTTGTTTGGTTGTAAACAAAGCGGGCGAAGCCCCAGCCTCCGGTGTTTTTAAACGTTTTGGGGTCGCGCACCATAAACTCCACACGCTTCAGCACGTTCGGCTCGATGGCGTTAGGAAAAGCGTCGATCGGCTTCAGCGAGTACCCTATCTTTACGAGGATCGCGCCGTTAGGAAACGCCTTGCCGTTTCGGGGGATGCCTCTGTGGTAAGCTTGAACGGCGATGGGGTTTGCAAGGATGTAGCGCATCTCCTTCATATCCGGGCGATAGTGCATGGCTACGACTTGCCAACGTTCGTAACCTTTAATAAGCCCGAATTGAATGCCATTTGGGGCGCGCAGGCTCCATTTAGCGTTTTCTTTAGGCGCTGTTTGCCCCCATCCTCCTAAGGAAGCTGCTATGATGCTAGAGGCGATACCAACGCCAGAAAGTAGCAGAATGCTTTTCTTGCCGTTAAGCCGCATATCTGTGCTCCTTTCAGCAGATTCGTGGGGCGTGAGAAAAGACACGCCCCACATGGTTTAGAGAGAACTACTGCGATAGCTTCTCTACAGTATTTTGGTTGTCATTGGTGAAATAGACCACCAAATTGCCGTTACTATCTGTAGTAGCAACGACCCCAAAAAGGGCAGAGCCGGCACCGGTAGTGGGGTTTACGGGGGTTAAATCAACGGTTTTAACCGCTACAACCTGGCCAGATGGAGTAAGCTCCACCAGGTTATTGTCCTTCTGGTTAGCAACAATAAGGTCTCCATTTAGCGGGTTCAGTGTCATTCCTGCCGGTTGGTTTAAGGGACTGCCCTGGTAAACCACCCGACCGGTAGTCATACCGGTGGTAGTGCTATTGGGAATCGCGATAATGGAGTTGGTAGCACCATCGGCCACATAGAGAGTATCGTCGGCGGTATGTACCATTCCCTGAGGCCCAACAATGTTCGAGGCGTTATTGCCACTATGCCCTAAATCTGGGGTGATCTGATCGAAGCTAAAGGACGGTTTCCCGTTGACAATGCTGATGTTGATGCGGACGACTGTGCCCGCATTAACGTTCACCGTAAAGAAAGCGAACTTGCCGCCATAGCCTCCATTGAAAGCCTGTCCCCATCCGGCCACCACTCGCGGATCGGTGAAGGTTTGGTTAACAATGCCGGCAGGGGTTACGATCTGCACGTTTCCATCGCTGCCTGTGCCACTAAGGCCGTAGTTGGCTATCCACAGATTGCCATTTGGCGCAAAGGCAATAGCTACCGGGCCCGCCGTGCTCACGGTACCGCCGGAAGCCGTGGGGGCATTCGTCTCGTTATACACGGTTACCGGTTTCCCATTACGAATCGCCTCTACGGTGGTACCGGCTCCGTTCACCCCTGAGGCGTTACTGAAGTTAGAAACAACGAGGTCTCCAGGCTGTACGTGGGCTGGGTTCCCATCACCGGTAAAGCTTGTTGGAGCAAACGCGATGGCGTAGGGGTTCTGATCCCCATTCGTTGGATCTACCGTGCTCGATACCGTGGTAATGTGCTGGAGACCGGCGATGGTGTTTCGTGTGGGGGGATTTGATACCGAGCTGCTTGAACTGCCACCGCAGCCTGCAAGGGCGAGTGTAGGAAGAACAAAGAGAAGATGGCGAAGTGCAAACTTCATGAAATTCCCTCCTTATATCGTCGTGTTATTCTCACGGTAACCAAATCAGGAGCACCGTGCATCTATTCTACGAGGAGGGATTGTTCTTTTTGCACAAATTTGCTCGAACGGTCGCTTTTATTGTTTGAATGGACGGTGATGGCAGGCGGTGTTTTTTGATGTAGGATGCCAGCAGTACGGCACCGGAGCGTGAGGCCTCGATGGTGGTGCGATTTTGGTCGCGGAGATGAACCTGGTAGAGCCGATCCCCATAGTGTATGATCTTCTCCACGGCCTCCAAGTTAACAATCGCGCGGCGTGAGATGCGCAAAAACGGCATGCCCCCAAGCCAGTGCTCCAAGTTC
>NZ_DATGKU010000006.1:0-2888 GCF_035294505.1 Chthonomonas sp.
GGAAAGATGGTGCACGAGACGTTGCCCGTCATATCTTCCAATATGAAGAAGGCCATAGGCTCGCCGCTCTTTTTGGAGGTAAACAGCTTGACCGATGTTACGATTCCGCCGATCAACACCTCCTGCTTGTCGGGCAGCTCCGGCAGATCGGCAATAGGGATAACACGGCGCCGTCGGAAGGTTTCCTGAAAGGCTTGCAGCGGATGCTCGGAGATATACAAACCGAGCAACTCACGCTCATACCCCAAAAGCTGAAGGGAGGGATAGTCGGGCACATCGGGAATGGTCACCTCCTCCACCGAGGTCTCATCGGAGAGGAAGATGTCGGCAAGGGAGGCTTGTCCTAGTTTCTTATCGCGCTGGGCGCGTGCTGCGGCCTGGCAGCAGGCATCCAGCGCCTCCATGAGCGCACGCCGATTGTTGTGCCCTGGTAGGTCGGCAAAAGCACCGGCCAGAATGAGCGTTTCCACGATGGTGCGAGAAACGCCCCCATCATTGCCCAAAGTTCGGCAGCAGAAGTCCGCCAAACTTGTAAATGACCCCCCCTCCTCTCGCGCTTTCAGAATGGCTTCCACAGCGGCTCGACCCACATTTTTGATGGCCGATAGGCCAAAGCGAATGGCCTTGGCACCATTGGGCAGCGGCTCCACGGTGAAGTCGGCCTGACTGATATTGATGTCGGGTGGCAGCACCGCAATGCCCATGCGCTTGCATTCTTCCATGCAGGTTACCAGCTTGTCGCTCTTCTCGCTGAAGCAGGCCATAAGCGCCGCCATATACTCCACCGGATAGTTGGCTTTGAGGTAGGCCGTTTGGTAGGCCACCATGGCATAACACACGGCGTGCGCCTTGTTGAAGGCATAGCCGGCAAACGGCTCCATAAGATCAAATATCTCATTCGCTTTCTTTTCGGGCACGCCCTTGGCTTTTGCCCCGGCTAAGAAGTTGGCGCGCTGTTTTACCATCTCTTCCTTTTTCTTCTTGCCCATCGCACGCCGGAGAATATCGGCTTGCCCAAGCGTATAGCCTGCAATCACCTGTGCGATCTGCATCACCTGGTCTTGATAGACGATAACCCCATAGGTCTCTTTCAAGATATCTTCCAGCCACGGGTGAGGATATTCGATCTTTTCCAGCCCATGTTTACACCGAATAAAACGCGGGATATGGGCCATAGGGCCCGGGCGATAGAGGGCTACCATGGCTGCCAGATCGCGCACGCTGGAGGGTTTTAGCTCGGCAATGTAGCGCCGCATTTGAGGCGACTCTAACTGGAACACCCCCACCGTTTCCCCTCGGGCCAACAGCTCGAAGGTTTTCTGGTCGTCGAGGGGCAGCTTGCGTACATCTATCTTCTTGCCGGTGGTCTGCTCCACATTGCGCACCGCCTGGGCGAGAATGGACAGGTTGATGAGGCCCAGAAAATCCATCTTCAAGAGGCCGATTTTTTCGAGGGTTGAGGCCACATATTGGGTAACGCAGCCACCGTCGGCCGAGCGGGTGAGAGGGGTGTATTCCACGAGGGGTTCGTGCGAGATGATCACGCCGGCGGCATGTACGGAGGCATGGCGCGCTATGCCCTCTAGGCGGCGGGCCGTGTCAATAAGTTTATGCGCCTGCGGGTCTCGAATGTAGGCGTTGCGAAACTCCTGATTGATCTCAAGAGTTTTGTCTATCGTCATGCCGATGGGGTGGGTAGGAATCATCTTGCAGAGGCGCTCCACATCGGCCATAGGCATTCCGAGAGCACGGCCGGCGTCGCGCAGCACAGCCCGCGCCTGCAGGGTTCCAAAGGTGATGATTTGGGCAACTCGCGCCTGCGTGGGGTCGTCTTGATGAGGGCTATACTTTTTGGTGACGTACTCGATGACCTCGGCCCGGCGAGCATCCTCGAAATCCATGTCTACATCCGGCATCTGAACGCGCTCCGGGTTAAGGAAGCGCTCAAAGGTGAGACCGTATTCCACGGGGTCTACGTCGGTGATCCCGATGAGATAAGAGACGAGGCTGCCGGCAGCTGAACCGCGCACCCCGAAAAAGATGCCCCTCTGGGCGGCAAAGCGGGCAAAATCGCGCACGATAAGGATGTACTGCGAAAAACCGGTTTTTTCGATGATGTCTAGCTCATAGCGCAGACGTGCTATCACCTTTTCGGAAGGATTGCCGTTATAGCGCCGTTGAAGCCCTTCCTCGGCCAATTGCGTTAGGTATTGATGAGGGGTAAGCCCCGGAGGAATATCGGGACATGGGAGAGGACAGCGACCAAACTCTAACTCCACATTGCATTTCTCGGCGATGCCCAGTGTGTTCTCCACCGCGTCTTGATAGTCGGCGAAAAGCGCCCGCATCTCCTGTTCGCTTTTCAGATAGAACTCCTGCGTGGCATATCGAAGACGGTTGGGATCGTTTACCGTGGAGCCGGTGCCGATGCAGAGCAGAATGTCGTGCGCATCGGCATCTTGTTTGCTGAGATAGTGCACGTCGTTGGAACAGATGACCGGCAAATGAAGTTGACGGGCGATTTTAAGGAGATGCTTGTTACACTCGATCTGCTCGGGCAGGGAGTGATTCTGCAGTTCGATGTAGAAGTTGCCGTCTCCAAAAACATCTTTATAGTAGGCTGCTGTGTCGAGGGCGCGCTTATAATCCTTGCTGACAATGGCCGTACATATCTCACTGCCGAGGCAGGCAGAGGTGCCGATAAGCCCCTCCGAGTAGCGCTGAATCAGCTCACGATCTATACGGGGCTTGTAGTAGAAACCCTCCAGAGCCGCGATGGAGGTGAGCTTGAGAAGGTTTTTATAGCCCTGCAAATTGCGGGCTAATAAGACCATGTGGTAGGCTGCCTGGTCGAGCTTGGGTTGTTTGTCGGTACAACGGCGTGGGGC
>NZ_DATGKU010000007.1:0-1450 GCF_035294505.1 Chthonomonas sp.
GTATAAGGCTCGGTTAAAGGGTCCGGTTCGCGTCTCGTCGATCCGGCGGGGAATCGTGTAGCCAATTCCTCGTTGCTTGAGATAATGGCGGATCTTGCGACTACTATACGCCTTATCTCCCAAGACCCGCTTTGGCCGCAACTTGGGACGCCCTCGCCCCACTCGCTTGACTGCCCCTTGCTCCATCAGCGCCTCGAAGCGGGTCGTTTCATGGCGTTGGCCTGCACTGAGCACAAGCGTCATCGGTTTGCCTTTGCCTTCGGCGCGCAGATGCAGCTTCGTGCTAAAACCGCCTTGACTCTTGCCTAACGCTTCTTGATTTTGATCCCCCCTTTTGCCCCAGCGGCATGCTGGTGGGCACGAATGATCGTGCTGTCGACGCTATGCTTCTCCCAATCGATTTGGCCTTGTGCCTCGGCTTGTTGTTGCAGAGCTTGCAGCACTCGTTGCCAGACCCCTGCATTCACCCACCGATAAAACCGGCTGGCTACTGTTCTCCACGAACCATATCGCTCTGGCAGCTCTCTCCAGGGCGCTCCCGTTCGTAAGATCCATAAGATCCCATTGACGATCAAACGATGGTCACGTGCTGGACGACCGACTTTTGGCTTCTGGGGTGGGAGCAAGGGAGCCAGCTTCTCCCATTGCTCATCCGTGAGTTCGCCTCTTCTCATACTCCTTTCTATCGGTGATTTGCAGACACACCCTAGTTCGCCCCAGGAGCGATGTTCCCATTCCGAACCAAAGAGCCGCGCCATCGCATACATCGAGCCGGGGACATCCTGGCAGAGACACTGGGAGAATGGCGTTTGCGCGAAGCGTCGCTCTGCGAAAGGGATGTCCGTATCCATCTCCTCAAAGAAGCCAACGGAGGTCAGGGCACGGAGCAGCCGATAAAGCGAGTCCGGGTGTGTCTGTGTCGCTGCTGCCAGTTCTGCAATGCTCCTGGGGCCATCTTGCAGGAGATCGGCGATCCCATAATAGGCCGCAACCTGGATCGAGGAGGCAATCCAGTCATTGAGGACAGCCATGCCAAAGACCTGCTGTGGCAGCGTGAGAGAAGCTTGTGGTGTTTGAGCCATCTGCTTATCCTTTCTGTTCCGAAGAATCGTTGTAACGGATGCGTGTCGCCTGGGCTGTGGTCTTGTTCGTTTGCAGGTGAGTTCCATCCGTGCTGTAAACCACTCCTTGCCCTGAAGCCGTAAAGGAGGTACCGCCTTGGCTTACGCTGCCCTGCGCCGTGACCAGGACGTAGCCGCTACAGGTTCCGTCCGCACGATACTTGAGCAGTTCTGTGAAGCTAATGGAGATGCCCTCTGGGCCATCCACGTGATCTCGGCCCTGGTCGATACCGGGACAATTATCCTGACCGGCCTGATGGCCCGGTTCCTCGGTGGGACGAAGTGGGTCCAGGGGCTTGCTGCCCTGGCATCGGCGACGGCCCTCATCC
>NZ_DATGKU010000008.1:0-2542 GCF_035294505.1 Chthonomonas sp.
TATTACAATTTCACCGGGTCTCTCGTTGAGACAGCGCCCAAGTCGTTACGCCATTCGTGCGGGTCAGAACTTACCTGACAAGGAATTTCGCTACCTTAGGACCGTTATAGTTACGGCCGCCGTTTACTGGGGCTTCAATTCAGAGCTTCGCCTTATGGCTAACCCCTCCTCTTAACCTTCCAGCACCGGGCAGGCGTCAGCCCCTATACTTCGCCTTTCGGCTTCGCAGAGACCTGTGTTTTTGCTAAACAGTCGCTTGGGCCTTTTCACTGCGGCTCAACTCAACCCCCAGCAAAGTATGACTTTCCTGGGAACCCATTGAGCGCCCCTTCTCCCGAAGTTACGGGGCCATTTTGCCGAGTTCCTTAACGAGAGTTCTCCCGCGCGCCTTCGTGTTCTCCACGCGCCCACCTGTGTCGGTTTTCGGTACGGGCACCTACATACTCACTAGAGGCTTTTCTCGGCAGTGTGATGTCCGGGACTTCGGTACTGTGCTTCCCTCCCCATCACAGCTTGTGCTTACCAGTGCACGGATTTGCCTATGCACCACACTCACTGCTTGGACGGCCTCTTCCATTCGGCCGCTTCCCGTAACCTCCTGCGTCACCCCTTCGCTCAAGCGCATGTAAGTGGTACTGGAATTTCAACCAGTTGTCCTTCGACTACGCCTTTCGGCCTCGCCTTAGGTCCCGACTTACCCTGGGCGGACGATCCTTCCCCAGGAACCCTTGGGCTTTCGGCGGACAAGATTCTCACTTGTCTTTTCGCTACTTATACCGGCATTCTCACTTCCATTCGCTCCACCATGCCTTCCAGCACAGCTTCTCCGCCAATGGAACGCTCCCCTACCATGCATCTTCTGCATCCAAAGCTTCGGTGTCCGGTTTAGCCCCGTTACATTTTCCGCGCAGCGTCACTCGACCAGTGAGCTATTACGCACTCTTTAAATGGTGGCTGCTTCTAAGCCAACATCCTGGTTGTCTGTGCACCGCCACATCGTTCCCCACTGAACCGGTACTTTGGGACCTTAGCTGTTGGTCTGGGCTGTTTCCCTTTTGACCACGGATCTTAGCACTCGTAGTCTGACTGCCAAGCATGATAAAGCGGCATTCGGAGTTTGACTGAGCTTGGTAACCCGGGTAGGGCCCCGCACCCAATCAGTGCTCTACCTCCGCTTCTCTTCCCTTGACGCTAGCCCTAAAGCTATTTCGGGGAGAACCAGCTATCTCCGAGTTCGATTGGAATTTCTCCCCTACCCCCAGTTCATCCCCCGGCTTTTCAACGCCGGTGGGTTCGGGCCTCCATGCGGTGTTACCCGCACTTCACCCTGACCAGGGGTAGATCACCCGGTTTCGGGTCGATGGCAGCGAACTATTCGCCCTATTCAGACTCGCTTTCGCTTCGGCTCCAGCTTTCCCGCCTTAACCTCGCTCACTACCATCACTCGCCGGTTCATTCTACAAAAGGCACGCCGTCACAGCCTAAACTGCTCCGACTGATTGTAGGCACACGGTTTCAGGTTCTCTTTCACTCCGCTCCCGCGGTGCTTTTCACCTTTCCCTCACGGTACTCTTCACTATCGGTTGCCAGGGAGTATTTAGCCTTAGGAGGTGGTCCTCCCTGATTCCCACGGGGTTCCTCGTGTCCCGCAGTACTTGGGTGCCTGTGCAGAGTCTCATCGGTTTCGGTTACGGGGCTCTCACCCTCTATGGCCGGCCTTCCCATGCCGTTCTCCTACCGATGTGATTTCTTACTCTGTGCGTGCATTGCAGTGCACGCTCTCAGGTCCCGCTACCCCCAACTTGCAACGGCTGCAACCTTACACAAGCTGGGTTTAGGCTCTTCCGCGTTCGCTCGCCACTACTCACGGAATCACTCTTGTTTTCTCTTCCTCGAGGTACTTAGATGTTTCAGTTCCCTCGGTTACCTCTGCTTACCTATGTATTCAGTAAGCAGTACTGGCCCATGACGACCAGTGGGTTCCCCCATTCGGACATCCACGCATCTACGCTCGCTTACAGCTCCACGTGGCATTTCGGTGTTCGCCCCGTCCTTCTTCGGCTCCTGGCACCTAGGCATCCTCCGTGCGCCCTTCCTAACTTCACCAATGCGTTTTGCCACTTGCCTTCGGCAAGGCAAAATCGCAACGGTTTCTGTTTTAGCCGGCTTTTGGGCTAAAACATGAAACCGCATTTGCTTCCAAAGTGTCATTGCAACACCCTAGATGCAGTTCAGTTACCCATTTAAAACAACACGTTTAACCTAGTGTCGGTTATTACTGTAGGTTTATGATATCCAGTTTCCAAGGTACAGTTGAGTTCTCCAACCCTCATCGGGATGGTTCCCTCAAAACTAAACACCACCAAGAGAGTGACCTACAACCTGCTGCTGTAGGGTATTGCTCCGTAGAAAGGAGGTGATCCAGCCGCACCTTCCGATACGGCTACCTTGTTACGACTTCACCCCAATCATCAACCCCACCTTCGGCGGCTGGCTCCCTAAGGTTACCTCACCGACTTCGGGTGTTGCCGACTCTCGTGGT
>NZ_DATGKU010000009.1:0-6940 GCF_035294505.1 Chthonomonas sp.
ACTCAGCCTTGGTGCCCAGATGTACACCCAGGACTACGACGAGCGCTTCCCTTCGTGGAACTGGCCGTTCTTCTGCAATGGAGGCAATAACGGGGCCCCGCGCGACTCGGCAGCCTTCTGGACTATGGCCATCTACCCCTACGTGAAAAATACCGGAGTCTATCAGTGCCCGGACGATGCGCTTCGTTGGAACGACGCTTGGGCCTCCTGCAGTGACGATGGGGGTAAGGACGATATGTTCGCTCCCATTAACCCATCAACAGGAAAAGCCTGCAACTTCTGGGAGAGCTGCAATCCGAAATATGTCTCCTACGCCATAGACGAGTCGCTAGATGGCGGCTGGCCAACCAATACTCTGGCAGGCGTTCCAACACCTGCCAACTGGGCACTCTTCGCCGATTGTGGCTCGCAACTGGCCGACATATGGGTTTGGCAACAACCTAATGCCCAAAATGCCAACTATATCTCGGCCCGCATCGCGTTCTCCAATCAAGGGTGCTGCCTCATTTGGCAAGGGGCAAAACCAGCGTCCTACTTCTTAGCCAACAATAGCCAGTCGTTCCTCGATAACCTCACCCGCCACCATGGCGGTGAGAATGTGAGCTTCGTAGATGGCCATGCCAAATACATGCGATGGACTAACCTTACTTGGGTGAACCTTACAACAGGCACTGTTCCACAGTAAAATAAAACAACCTCACCCCTACAGACAAACGGCCTAGGATTCGTTCCTAGGCCGTCCTTGTTATATCCCCCTTACCCTCTTAGAACGAGGATGCCGCATCTGAGGGCAGTGATGGTCGTCCGGCCCGCTGAAGGGCCATTGCAAGCCCCTTTTTGGCCACCCGATTCTGCGGATCAAGGCGGCATACCTCTCGAAACTCGATAATAGCCCTCGGCAAGTTACCGATATGCAGATAGTACTGTGCCAAACGCAAATGCAATGGCGCCGAATGTGGCGCATTAACCAGTTGCATGCAAAGAGATTGCCCTATGGAGGCTTCACGATGGGCTTGCCGACTCCTCTGAATGAGCTTCAACCCAGACGCACGCTGCCCTAACGCCATATAGGCACGCCCTAGCAACAACTCCACATTATCTCTGTTCGGATCGGCGTCGTAAACAGGCAGCCAAGCCTCCACAGCCCCTCGCATATCTCCCTTGGTCTGCAAGGCCTTCCCCTTTTGAAAGAGGGCCTCTAAATTGTGAGGGTCTTGTTGTAAAACCGTCTCGGTATCCTGAAGGGCTAAATTCGGCTGGCCTATGCCGTTGTAGATTTTAGCCCGTTCTAGGAGCAACGGGATAGAATTGCCCAACAACGACAGAGCCTTATTCAAAATGGCTAGCGCCTTTTGGGGCTTGTCAGACAACCAATAGACCTCGGCAAGCGCCCCTAAAACGGTGGGGTCGTTGGGAGCCAGTTGACGCGCTTTTAGCAAGACTTGCTGCGCATCCGTCAGCCGTAACGACTGAGAGTAGGCAATCGCCAGAGCAACATAGAGTTGTGTGGTATCCGGTTGCCGATGCAACTGCTTCTTTAGTAGAGCGATGGCGTCTCTACTCCACCCTAAATCAAGGTAAAGCATGGCAAGACCAAGGCCAGCACTTAAATCGTCAGGGTCAATGCGCAGAGCCTTCTCATACTCCTGAAGGGCGATGTCCTCATGCTTGTCCTTTTTCAAACAGTCTGCATAAGCTGCGTGAAGGTCGGCATCTTTTGGAGCGAGTTGAATCGCTAAACGCCACTGCGCTTCGGCCTCTGCAAAACGCCCTTGTTGGGCTAATAAAGTGGCATACCGGGCATGCGCTGCAAGGTCATTTGGTTGCAGCTGCACGGCCTCTGCAGCCTGCTGAAGTGCAGAAACCGCCCGCTGGTGGGCTGCCTGCAAAGCTTGCCACTGCCTTTCCTGCTTCTGCAAATTCGCTATCTGCCGCCGAATGCGTATCTGCCATGGTATGGTCACAACGCCAACAAGCACCACAACAGCGAGCAAAGCGAGTAAAAGTCGCAATCGCTTTTTCTCGGTAGATTTTTCCCTATCTAGTGCAAAAGCTCTTTTCAACTCAGTAAAACTCTATGCAACAAACCTAAAGCCAACCTACTCGCCAGCAGTTGCCGGCGAGAGGTCGGTAAGCGGTCGTCCGGCACGCTGAAGGGCCATTGCAAGCCCCTTTTTGGCAACCCGATTCTGCGGATCAAGGCGGCATACCTCTCGAAACTCGATAATAGCCCGCGGCAAGTTACCGATGTGAAGATAATACCACGCCAAACGCAAATGCAGGGGCACCGATGTAGGAGCGTTCATGATCTGCCGCCCTAACGACTGCCATCGGCTGTCTTCACGGCTCATCTGTA
Source organism: Chthonomonas sp. (assembly GCF_035294505.1). Taxonomy (NCBI): domain Bacteria; kingdom Bacillati; phylum Armatimonadota; class Chthonomonadia; order Chthonomonadales; family Chthonomonadaceae; genus Chthonomonas; species Chthonomonas sp. The sequence goes on from NZ_DATGKU010000009.1 coordinate 2,357, forward strand.
GGCTCTTCTGAATGAGAGCCGCCCCCGCTTGTCGCTTGCCTAAAGCGATGAAGGCCCTTCCCAACAACAGCCCCACATTATCCATGTCCGGGTTGCTATCGTACACCAGCTTCCATGCCCGCACCGCCCCCGATATATCCCCCTTGGCCTGTAAAGCCTTTCCCTCCTGAACAAGAGCTTCTAAATCGTGAGGGTCGCGCTGTAAAACGGCCTCCGCATCTTTAAGCGCGAGATCGGGTTGGCCGATAGTGTTGTAGATTTTGGCACGCTCTAAAAGCAACGGAGTTGGATCGGCCACAAGCGGTATCGCTTGATTCAGCGTTTGCAGAGCCTTTTGGGTCTGATTGGCCGTCCAGTAGACCTCGGCCAGTGGGCCGAAAATGGAGGGGTCATGCGGGTCGAGCTGCTGCGCCTTTAACAGTTCTCTTTCTGCATCGCTCAGGCGCGTTAACTGAAAATAGGCCATCGCCAGTGTGACATGCAGTTTGGAGGAGTCATCGTGGGCTTTCAATTGGCGCTTCAACAGCGCCAATGCATTTTGGTTCCACCCTAAAGTGATGTAGCGCAGTGCCAGCCCAAGGGCTGCCCGTAGGTTGTTTGGGTCGAGGCGCAAGGCACGTTCATACTCGAGCATGGCCACATCCTCTTTCCCGTTCCCATCAAGACAGGCCGCATAGGCCACGTGCAGGTTGGCATCTTTGGGGTCAAGCTGCACCGCCTTCTGCCACTGCTCTTCGGCCTCTGCGAAGCGTCCCTGCTGCTCCAGTAAAGCGGCGTAGTGGGCGTGGGCTGTGGGGTCGTTCGGATGTACCTGCACCTCTTGCGCTGCCTGTTGAAGCCCTAAAGTTGCTTCCTCCTGAGCGCGCTGCAGCGCCTGACGTTGTAGCTCTTGCTGATGCAGCAGTGCGAGGTGACGGCGGATGCGCATTTGCCATGGCAAGCTCACAATGCCGAAAAGAATAACGAATGCCAACAGTGCCAACAAAAATCGTAGCCTTTTCTGTTCTGCTATCCTTTTCTGTTCTTCTACTTTTATTCCGTTCTTAGATCGTTGCACCTCTCTACCCTCTCAGCGAGGCGATCTGGTGTGCCTCCGTACGCCTTCCCATAGCGAGCAAAGCACCTTCAAGGCCCTTAAGAGCCGTTTTATCGTTCGGGTGTAAACGCAAAGCCTCCTTATATTCTACAACAGCATCGTTATAGATGCCAAGCCGCATGTACCACCTGGCCATCCGCAAGTGAGCCGTCGGATCCGTTATATGCTCGCTAACGACATCACGAGCCGTTCCATAGCGAATCGAGTTGTTTTTGATGGTTTCATAGAAGCGGATCAGTTTCGTCCCCGCAGCCCTATCGCCCTCTCGCATCTTCAGACGTCCCAACTGAAAGGCGACATCCTCAAAAGCCGGGTTCGCCTGGTAAGACTGCTGAAAGGCTGTTAACGCATTCTGCGTTTGCCCCAGCAATAAGTAGGCTTTCCCCTCACGGTAGTAGGCCTCGGCAACAAGATCAGATCGTCCTTGTGCCAATGCGGTTTTGAGAGCATTTTGTGATAGCGAAAGCGCCTCCGGAAAAGATGCAGGGTTCCCCATACGTTCTAAGGTGTAGGCCAAAAGTAATTGAAGACGTGCACTCGATGGGTTATGTTGAACAGCCATGCGAATGGTCTGTTCCGCTGCGGGAAGCTGTTCCGCAGCGGTGAGATAGGAAGTTAGGTAAAAAGCGATGTCTTCATCTTGCGGATTCTGAGCGAACAGACGCTGCAGAATTCGAATAGCCTGCTGGGTATGGCCAACTTCAAAAAGATAGCGCGCTTCCAAAAAAGAGACTTTTGTGCTATTCGGAGCTAACGTTTTGACGGTATGTAGAATGGGCGGAATGAAAGGAAGCCAATGCAGCTCTAGATAGATCTCTATCAATCGGAGATAAACGTTCGGGTCGGTGCTCCTCAAGCTTACGAGATGCTGTAGCGCCCGCATCTCCAAATCCGTATAGCCGGCATCCTGATAAAGCCTTGCCAGGAAGGCGAAAGGAGCTTGCGAACTAGGCGCAATACGCGCGGCTTTCAGCAGAGCCTGTGTCCCCGCAGAAATCTTTCCTAGCGCAAGGGCTATCTCCCCATAGCGAATAAGCGCTTCAGGGTCTTTAGGATGCTGCTGCAGCTCATGATAAGCTCGCTGAAGGTCTTCTGGCGTCGGTGGACTAACAGGCCTAGGGGCATTGATCTGCAGAGGTGGTTTTAAAGTTTGCGGTTCCTTTGGCGAAAAACGTGCCGGCACTTGAGACGTTGAGCGACCAGAGGAGAGGCCGATAGGGGCACTAGGGGCACACCCTGAATAAAACAGAGCAAGAAGAGCCATTATTAGAGCCCCTATCGGCTTCTTCACAACCGAGAACCTTAGACGGATCGCCATTCGCGAGCAGGGTAGGAAAGACTATTGACCGGCACTTGTCCCGGCTCCAGGTTTCCCTGGCTGAGCAGTAGAGGCAGGGGGATGCTGCCGAAGCTGTTGCCAATGTTTGAGATTCTCCTGAGTCACATCCGCGTTCGGACCACCGGAGATATAGCGATAGCCGAAGAAAAGGGCGAGGATAATCGCTACCACGATAATGGCAATAGCAACACCCGGCGAAATGTTTTGCTTCATAGCTTGATCTCCTCCATTAGAGTGTTTCTAGGTATCCATAGGGAAAGTGCCTCCAGGTGTACAAAGACACCTAGAGGCACTCGCCTATCTACTGTAGCCCGCCGTTGAACAGATCGAAGGTGATCTGGCGAGCACGCATCCATTTCACATGGCCATCGGCAAAGCCAATGACATCTCCCTGCGAGTGACGTGCCTGTTGATCGAAGAGATTCGCATACTGGGAGATATCTGGCCGATAATCACCGATATCGTCCTGCGCTGCCCCACAGGTTGCCGTATTGCTCCAGCAGTTAGCAGGAGCATTCGGATAGGCGACGCGAGAGATGATGTAGTGGTGAGCTGGATCGTTGGGGTCTGAAGAGGGCGCCCATCCTGTGGTCAGGCCAATTATGCAGTCGGCCACCAGAAGCGTCTGAGCCGGTTTTTGAAGGGCGGCTTGCGAGCAGCCACTAGTTCCCTGGCCGCAAACGTTCCCATCCTCCAGAGGCTCACTCATGGCATAGCTAATGGTAGCGTTCGCCATAGCCGGGGTGATGCCCACCTGAGTGGGAGTTTGACCGCTTGTTATCCAAGCCCATATCCCATTTTGAGTAATGGTTGAGTGATCGTTTGTGCTTGGACAGGCATAGACCTGAGAGTTTTTGACATAGGGGTAGATGGAGTTAAACCAGACCGACTCGAAGTGCCCACAGGCAGCCGGATTATCGGAACGTGGGCACCCTCCTTGTGTAGAAGAGTACCACCAACTCCAGTAGGGGAAGAATTCATCATAGTCTTGGGTGTACATCATAAACGCAAGACTGAGTTGCTTGAGGTTTGAGGTGCAGCTCGCCTGTCGTGCCTTTTCCCGTGCTTGCGCGAATACCGGGAACAGAATCGCCGCAAGAATCGCGATAATCGCGATAACCACGAGAAGTTCGATCAGCGTAAACGCTTTTTTCATACCGTTTCTCCTTCGTTTGAGATTTGGATTTTCAGAGAAGCTAACACTAAAGATAGATTCTGCTCGATAGAGCAGGTTAACATTATTTCGATACGTTTCGAGTATTGCAGAAACCCTAGTCTGCTTTAAGCTGAACAGTAGTGTCCTCGATCTCCTCCCTTCTGTTCTTATTTGTGATCTTATATCATAACACCCCACATTCTGTCAAGAGGCCTTTTGATACGGTTTTGATTCTCCATGTCTAGTCACACACATTCTGGGTCACGGGCGAACTTACCTTCTTATAATCCCGTCACGAAATCAGGGATCCTCTTTGCAGCGTGCTTACTAAATAAAACCTAATGCCTTCAGCCGCTCCGCCCGATTGGTGATGATTCCGTCTACAAGCGCGTAAAAATGCCGCATTAAAGGCTCCTCATCTACCGTCCAAACATAGATACGCTTCCCATAAGCCCGCAACATCTCGATGCGATCGGGCGTAAGCAACGGATACTCCCATGTGACGGCCGGAGTATCTAACTCCGCAAGCCATTCAGCAAAGGCTCTCGTTTGTAAAAGGCTCTCCTCGCGACGGCTGAGGGTCAACGAAAGCGGCAAGGATGGATCGAGCCGTCGAAAACAGGCCCGGCTTACACCACTCGCCCCCGCCACCACCTTTTCTGTGGGGCTTAACGGCGACAGCGCGGCAACCACCCTCTCTTCAATATCGCCCCCCTCACACTTCATGTCGGCCATTACCGCCACGCGGCCTCGCGCCCATGCAACCAACTCCTCAAGGCGCGGCAGCCCCTCGCCCGCTCCCAAATCGATTCTGGCAAGTGCCTCCGACGTGTGTTCGGCGATCTTGTAAATACGTCCATGTACATCCCTTACCTCCGGGTCATGCGCAAGCACCAAAGCCCCATCGGCTGCCTGGCGTACGTCGCACTCCACCATCTGACAGCCTAACTTCGCCGCCTCTTGGAAACTACGCAAGGTGTTGGCCGGAAAAGC
>NZ_DATGKU010000010.1:0-5939 GCF_035294505.1 Chthonomonas sp.
GTTGAACATAAAGCGTTCCCCCTTCCCGTTGCGCAGAATGCCTCCTTCCCCGCGCACTCCTTCTGTCACGAGGATGCCGCGCATACCTGGAGGCCATACCATGCCGGTTGGGTGAAACTGCACCATCTCCATATCAAGAAGTTCGGCACCGGCCTCAAAGGCCATCATCACGCCATCGCCGGTTCCTTCCCACGAATTGGAGGTATAACGGTACATGCGCCCCCAACCACCCGTTGCGAGAACGATAGCCTTCGCACGAAAAACGATAAAGTTGCCGGATTCGCGATAGTAGCCAAAGGCTCCTACCACCCTATCCCCCTCCTTGAGGAGGCGGGTAATGACTACCTCCATGAAAACATCCATGCCGAGGCTAACGGCTTTATCTTGGAGGGTACGGATGATCTCCAGTCCTGTACGGTCGCCTACATGGTTGAGTCGGCGATATTTATGACCGCCAAAGGGGCGCTCGGCTATCAGGCCATCTGGGGTTCGGTCGAACACGGCACCATACTGTTCAAGTTCCAACACACGTTCTGGCGCCTCTTTCGTGAATATCTCGACCATTCGCCAGTTGTTCAGGAAGGCACCACCCTTCATAGTATCCACGAAATGGACTTCCCAGCTATCCGGCTCTTTGGTGCCGTCGGGCTGATCCATATTCCCAAGAGCCGCAGCCACACCGCCTTCGGCCATAACGGTGTGTGCCTTGCCGAGAAGCGATTTGCAGACCACCGCAACGCGACAACCGGCTTCTCTGGCGGCGATGACGGCTCGAAGGCCTGCACCCCCAGCCCCGATAACCAACACGTCGTAGTCGTATGTCTCGTAGTTTTCCATAACTGCTACACCTGAGTTCAGCGCTCTCAGATTCTTTCTACGTCTATTTAGAGTTATGATAGCACAGATCGGAGATAAAAGGAAATGAAATGTTAAAATAGGAATTAGAAGCTAGGCTAATAGAAGGGCATGACGAAGAATTCGAAGTTTGATAGTACAATAGGATACACCAAATTCGCTTAGGTTGCCAACACACCTGTGAGGGAGGAAAAGCAGATTGGATAGGCGTGTGATTCGCGTTACGGTATGGGGTGAAAATGTACATGAAAAGCGACAACCGGAGGTGCGAGCGATCTATCCCCAAGGCATGCATACCACGATCGCTGAAGGGATTAAGAAGCATTTAGGCGATGGGGTGGAGGTTCGGACGGCAACGTTGGATCAGCCCGAGCATGGGTTGTCGGAGGAGGTGTTAAGTGCCACCGACGTTCTGACTTGGTGGGGGCATATGGCTCATCATGAAGTGGAAGATCGCATAGTTGAGCGGGTGCATGAGCGGGTCTTAGGCGGGATGGGATTGATTGTGCTGCATTCGGGCCATTGGTCGAAAATATTTGTACGACTTATGGGAACGACTTGTGCCTTGCGTTGGCGTGATGACGATAGGGAGATCGTCTACACGGTGAACCCTGGGCACCCCATAACGCGCAATGTGCCTCCGGTTTTTATCATTCCGCAGCAGGAGATGTATGGCGAGTACTTCGATATTCCGCAGCCGGATGAGCTGATTTTTATTAGCTCTTTTCGAGGCGGCGAGGTATTTCGCAGCGGCTGCTGTTTCACGCGGGGGCAGGGACGCATTTTCTATTTTAGCCCGGGGCATGAGACCTATCCGGTATATCATCAAAAAGAGGTTCAACAGGTTATCGCCAATGCTGTAGAATGGGCCTATTCCCCGCCGAAACCTCGCTATGCCACCTCAACGTGTATCCACTCTCCGCTGGGATGGTACGAGCAGCTGTAGGTAGAATTCAGAAATCTCCGAAGCTATCGGGGTTGGGGCCGGTGGTTTCAACGTGTACGATACGCCATTCGGCGGTATGGTACAGTCCAAAGAGATGGGGGATAGAGACCTGGCGGAAGTAGAGGGTGATGCGTCCGGCGTACTCATCGGAGGTATAGTCTGGGCCTTGATCGCGCAGGTTGAGATAGAAAGAGACCGAAGGCTCTTCAAGGCCGACGCCCTTCCCCTCGTTGTCATCATGAAACTGCACGTCGCTAATGGTTGGTTGAGGGTTTTGCATCACGCGGAAGGCACGAGCGATAAGCAGACGGGCCTTCTGTGCATCCATATCGCCGATGAGCCGCGTATTGGGGGCCACATAACGCATAATGCCCTCGACATCTTTTTGGCGCACCGCCTCTTGCAAGTCATGCAGAATCTGCTGGGCTTGGGTGGCGTCAAACTGCCTCGGCCTTTCTTGAGAGATGAAGTAACTCACAGCCAAAATTGCGATAAGGAGCACACTCAATCCTAAGGCGATCCAGGAACTGCGTTGCATATCTTTTCCCCTTTGTGGTACGGTGTACCATTGTATTACAGAAGTGGTGGTACGTCAAGAGGATCATGAGCGGCCGGCACAAATCTGAATGAACCCTTTGCAGCCTAAATACAACAAAAAGAGTAGAGCTGCCTCTCGTGAGGAAGAAGCAAAGAGAGCATCGTTTATGTCTGCTTATCCAGAACACGGCCCATTGCTGCCGACGCAGAGACCTTCCAAGGACAAAGCGTCACCACGTTCTTTAAAGCTGGCCGACCAGGAGCTGGTCGCCAAGATCGTTGCGGGTGATAAGCAGGCGTTTGCCCAAATTATTGACCGTTTCAGTAGTCGTATCTACCGTTTGGCTTATCGGATGTGTGGATCGGCTATGGATGCGGAAGACCTGACCCAGGAGATATTTCTGGCGATCTATCGGAGCTTACCGAGCTTTCGCGGCGATGCGGCTCTATCTACCTGGGTCTATCGGGTAGCGATGAATCACTGTGTAGACTTCCAGCGACGGCATCGGCCAGAAACCCTGTCGCTTGATGAGCAGCTTGTTGTGGTGACAAATAGGTGGTGCGATAATCCCCAAGAAGCGCTCAGTAAAGAGGAGTTAGGGAGACAAATTGAGGAGGCGCTGGCACGCCTCGCGCCTCATCATCGTGATGTGGTGATACTGCACGAGCTTCATGGGCTGACCTATGCCGAGGTGGCCAAAGTTCTGCAGATACCGGTGGGCACCGTAAAATCGCGCTTATCGAACGCTTTTCGACAGCTGAGGGAGCTGCTGCGAGATTATGTAGAGGACGATGAGAATGAGAGAGCGGAGTGAGGTGTTTTATGAAACATTATCATAATTTACAATTTAGAGTACATACTTGGTATAAAGAACAGTTAAAAGCCTGTTTGGATGGAGAAGTCTCTCCATTCGTCTACGCTCTCTTGCGCCATCATATTTCGTCTTGTGAAGAGTGTCGGGAGGAGCTTGACGCCTTGCGCCGTATCGGTTCGTTGCTTCGAGTTGGCGCTCAGGAGCCGGCACCGTGGACTGGGCTGGCCTCGCAAATTTTAAGCTTTATTCCAGAGCAACCTGTGGGCTCCTTCAATATAGCAAACAAAAATAGATTGCTGTGGCGGCGCAGGTTGTATACGGTTGTGGGGGTGGTTTCCTGTGCTGTCTGCTTATGGGCTATCGTTCAATTCAACCTGCCGCGCCTGCGCCTCGTAGCGAGTGGACGGCAGCACTTAAATTCTCGTCCGACCGGCCATCTCAATCAAACGACACCGGATCAGATGGCGGCAGCTTCGCAGACGCCTTTATCGAAGGATCCGTTTGGTGCGAATGGGGGCGATAGCGGACCGCAGGAGTCGGCTACAGGGCGCACCGGAGTTGTGACGCCTTTCACCCAATCAGAGCGGAGTCAACAGGGTGCAGGAATCTTCTCAACTTCCTCTCAGGGCCGACGCCCTTCCCCTCAAGGCCAATACTGGGGTCCCCAGAAAATCGCACGATTTTCCGGGCTAGGGCGACCTTCCCCTCAAGGCCGACGGCCTCCCACGACGCCTTTTGGCAGCGGAACGCCCGACGATCCTTTAAGGCTCTCTGTGGCGGTGAATAGCATCAGTACCTCTTGTGCTCATTTGATGGATGTGGTACAGCGCTATGGGGGGGCCCTTACAATGGCCAGCAAGCCCATAGAAAGCGCCTATCATCTTCCTGTGGATTCCGAACCAGCAGCTTGTTACCTGCTGGTTCGTGTGCCTGCTAGTCACGCCAAAGCTTTCTATATGGAGCTGCGGCGAATGGCAGTCGGCAAGCCGTCACCGAGTCAGTCTGAAGCGGCCTTAAGCGAGTATGCTGCGACCTTGAGAGAGTACCAGCCCCCGATTGTCTTCGTGAAACCGTCGCCGTTGCTGTTTGACGCACCTGCCTCTAAGCAGAAGAGCCACGGAGTGATGAAGCCGTCCGCTAAACCGTCTGTTCAGCTCCCGCCGCATAGTCGGCAACCGGTTGACATGCCGCTCACGAACCCGGTGGGGTATGGGGGGACGGTGGTCTACATTGTGCGGCTACATGCCCTAAATCCGACCTCGAATCTAACGGAAAGAGGCGCCTTCTTGAATCGTTAGGGTTTATCCGCCATCTCCATAGAGCAGGCAGGAAGCGATACGTTCGCGGAAGGCCTGCTCATCTTCTTCAAGAAGAGAGAAAATCTCCTCTTTGGGAGCGTTCTGGACAATGGCATTGAAGACTTTTTGATTGGCCAAAAGTCTAAGATAGTTCTTTGGTTCCCAATGCTCTGGAAACAGTTGGCGTAAAGCTAAAGCGATCGTTAGACCGGTTCGCACCGGGCGGAATACCTCGCGGTGGGTTACGATGATCTCCACTCCAAAACAGATTTGGCCGGCATACTGGCGCGTGGAAGGTTGGAACTGTACGGGAATGAAACAGACACCGGGTAAGGAGGCTGCGTTCAAGGTTGCCGCAAGTCTTCTGGCGTCTATCCAGGGGGCGCCGATCCATTCGAATGGGGTATCTGTACCCCGTCCCACAGAGAGGTTGGTAAACTCCAACAGGCCGATGCCGGGATAGAGGAGTGCCTGTCGAAGCGAACGCATATTCGGCGAGGGGTTAATCCAGATCAAATTGGTGGCATCCCAATAGTCTTTGCGTTCCCAGCCGTCCAGGCGCACGATGTCGAGCTGAAGAGGTAGCTCTAGCTCTCGTACATAGAGAGTAGCAAGTTCACCTAAAGTAAGCCCGTGTCGGATTGGAATAGGGTGACAGGCTGTGAAGTCGAGTCGGTCTATCTCGGCCAAAGGTCCTTCGATCAGCTGACCGTTGAGAGGATTCGGACGGTCAAGAACGACAAAAGCGATTTGAGCCTCAGCAGCTGCTTCTAGCGCGTATTTCAGCGTGCTGATATAGGTATAGAAGCGCACGCCGATGTCTTGGATGTCGTAGACCAGAACGTCCACATCGCGAAGTTGTTCGGGTTGAGGGCGCGTTCGTGCTCCATACAAGCTGTAGATTGGGAGCCCGGTGATGGAATCGTACGAATCGGACACCGGCTCGTCTACGACACCTCGAATGCCATGTTCTGGACTGAAAAGAGCGGTCAGCGTGAGGCCGCCGGCGTTGTAGAGAAGGTCGAGGGTAGATCGCCCTTCACTATCTCGTCCAGAGTGGTTGGTGATAAGCCCGATGCGTTTGCCCTTGAGTAGGGAGAAGTTGTCCTGAACGCAGCGATCGATTCCAAGAAGCACCGGCATTTATTTTATGTTTCCTTGATAGGGCATTAGGCGATAGCCTGACCGGATAGGGTAGCGAGGGGAATAAAATCGGCATCTGCTGGAGGTTCTGACATTGGTTCTAACATATCATCGCCGATCTCCGCTATGGCTCCATCGAGGGTCGTCTCGAGTAGGCGTACGTGTACCAATTTTCCAACGAGATGGGAACCACCGGCAAACTGCACCCGGATATAGTTGCCGGTATAGCCTCCAAGTAGACCTGCAGATTCCTCTTTTGTGGGAGGAAGCGTTTCGTTCTCCGAAGAGGGTTCTACTGGAGCTCCTCTTCCTTCCACAAGAACCTCCATGGTGCGGCCGAGGTAG
>NZ_DATGKU010000011.1:0-2128 GCF_035294505.1 Chthonomonas sp.
CACCAACGAGGGGGGCGTTTGTGGCACTACACGGCTGCTTAAGAACATCATGGGGCTGTGGTTGGTACAGGAGTGCCGTCGGGCCTATGCGCGCCGTGGCCAAGACCATAGCTATGCCGAACTAACCCAAATGGCCGAACATGCCCCGCCGTTTGGTTCTCTCATAGACCCCGACGACCCCTCTTTTTTGGCACCGGCGGACATGGTGGAGGCCATCGCCAATTTCTGCCGGCGAACCGGACAAAACCCGCCGGAGGGCATCGGTGCCACCGTTCGCTGCTGCCTCGAGAGCTTGGCACTGAAATATCGGCGTACCTTAGAGCTTTTAGACGGTTTCCGGGGGCGTCCACATGCCGTCATTCATGTGGTTGGAGGCGGCACACAGAACCGGCTGCTGTGTCAACTTACCGCCGACGCCCTGCAACGACCGGTGATCGCGGGGCCGGTGGAGGCCACGGCTATCGGCAACGTGCTGATGCAGGCGATGGGCCGCGGCGAGATCGGCTCGCTGGAGGAGGCGCGTGCCATTGTAAGAACCTCTTTCCCACTGGAGACCTATTCTCCGGCCACTACAACCAAAGACCGTTGGGAGGAGGCCTACTCTCGCTTCCGCAAGCTCTGCGGCATGGAGGATTCTTAAAAAATGCTGTTGGAGCCTGCCACGCTTCGCTCGGCGCGGGCAGAGTGGTGGGAAAACTAAATCCCTCTGCATGCTTTCGCCTCAAGCAGAGGCGACACTCTCCATCTCAATCGCTCCGTGGGGTTCGGACAGGAAGCTCTTAGAGCCTTTGTCTTCAGAGAGAGGCTGCCATAGGTATACTTTACCGATAGCGCAGAGTATCCGTTGAGAATGTGGGGGTAAAGGCGAAGGTATGTCGGATGATCTTGAGTTAGTTACCTTAGAAGAGGCGGCGCGTATTGTGGGCAAAACACCCCACAATATTCGCGACTATATTCAGCGAGGCCGTATTGCCAAGTACAGTCCTGATGGAGAGAAGATCACTCGTGCGAGCAGTGGCCAGCTTCGGGTTTCGCTCAAAGAGTTGCGCATTTTTCTCTCCCTCATTGAGCAGGGGCTAGAAAAGCATCATCATGCCGGGCTTCATCCTGAGCTTGGTTTTTACCAAGTGCCGGAATACGAACGCACGAAACACGTCCATCGGTTGCACCCCTATCTCGGGAAGTTCATCCCTCAGCTTGTCGAGTGGTTTCTTGCCCGCTTTTTCTGCCCTAAGGATGTCATCTTAGACCCCTTCATGGGTTCTGGAACCACGTTGGTGCAGGCCAACGAGATGAACATGCATGCCATAGGGGTTGAAATCTCGCCCTTTAACTGCCTGATCGCGCGCGTCAAAACGGCCAAGTACGACATCGCGAAAGCCTGTTTTGAAATCCTCGATATCGAAAAAAGAACGACCCTTTTCTCCAATACCCTGCTCGGCTCCTCTGCGGATAGCCTTTCGCTGTTCCCAGAAGAACAAGGCGGTTTTAATCTGGAAGAGTTCAACGCGCTGAAAGAGAGTTTGTTGAATGAGTGCTGTAGTGAATATCTACGTACATGGTTTGCCCCTCGTGCCCTGTTGGAGATGCTGTACTATCGTAAACTTATCGAGGATTATCACTACCAAGACCTCTTGCGGGTTGTACTGAGCCGTGCCGTACGCTCGTCTCGGCTGATTCCTCACTACGATCTGGCCACTCCAAAGGCCCCATTACCGGTGGGTAAGGAGTACTGGTGTAGGAAGCACAACCGCTACTGTATTCCCATAGACAATTGTATCGAAAAGATACATGCCTACAGCGAAGACACGGCTCGCCGGATCGCCCAGTTCGATAAGCTGCGTTCAGACTGTGCGGTGACGATTCTTCAGGCCGATTCGCGTACGGTAAATCTCAGAGAAGAATTAATTCGCTCTGGATCGGCCGAGCTGTTTTTAAGGGAAGGCGAACGCTTTATTGACGGCATTTTTACCTCTCCACCCTACGTAGGGCAGATAGATTATCACGATCAGCACATCTACGCCTATGAACTGTTTGGTTTTCCGCGAAAGGATGAGTTGGAGATAGGCCCCAAGCGAAAAGGCAAATCACGTCGTGCCCAGCAAGACTATGTGCACGACATCGCGGC
>NZ_DATGKU010000012.1:0-19154 GCF_035294505.1 Chthonomonas sp.
GTAGAAGAGTTGCCACACGTCGGAGTATCGGTTTTACTGATAGCGGTTGTTCTGGGAGCGCTCTGTGGAGCCTTCCTTGGATATTTCTTAGAACACTTCTTCATTGGTCGTCGCTTAATAGAGGAGCGTGCTCAGCTACAAACACTGCTCCAAACACAGTCCGAAGAGGCCCAGCGCCTAAGAGAGCAGGCGTTAAGAGAGGCGGAGGAGACGCGCCGAAGAGCGCTTCTCGACGCCCGCGAGGAGTCGCTTCGGCTGCGAGCTGAGATTGAAAACGAAAACCGGGAGAAGCGAGCCGAACTTCAGAGGCTGGAGCGGAGACTAGCGCAACGCGAAGAGAGTCTCGATCGTCGTGCGGAAAGTATAGACGCGCAAGCCCGATCGCTCGAACAGCGTGAGGAGGCCTTAGCGGTCGCGCAGAGGGAGGTGGAAACCCTGCGCCAGCAACAGGTTATGGAACTCGAGCGGCTCTCTGGGCTTACACGGGAGGAAGCACGGACGACATTTTTGCACCTCGTAGAGGAAGAGTGTCGCCACGAGGCCGCTCGACGTATTCGCGAGATCGAGGAGGAAGCGCGCAAAGAGGGCCTACAACGCGCAAGGCAGGTCTTGGTAGACGCCATTCAACGTTGTGCGGTGGAGCAGACATCGGAAACCACCGTTTCCGTTGTGCCCCTCCCCAACGATGAAATGAAAGGGCGTATCATCGGAAGGGAAGGCCGAAACATTCGTGCCTTCGAGACCCTGACCGGTGTAGACCTTATTATTGACGATACGCCGGAGGCCGTGGTGCTCTCCTGCTTCGATCCGGTTCGCCGTGAGATCGCCCGCATCGCCCTCACGAACCTGATCATTGATGGGCGCATCCACCCAGGCCGCATCGAGGAGATCGTCCATCGCGCCGAACAGGAGGTAGAAGAACGCATTCGTGAAGCGGGTGAGCGTGCCATCCTTGAAACGGGAATTACCGGCCTACCTGCCGAGATAGTGCGTCTGCTAGGCAAGCTGAAATACCGAAACTCTTACGGACAAAACGTGTTGAGCCACTCTATCGAGGTTTCTCACCTCTGCGGTCTTTTGGCTGCCGAAGTGGGAGCTGATATCCAGGTAGCTAAACGCGCCGGCTTGCTGCACGATATAGGAAAAGCGGTAGACTTTGAAATGGAGGGTCCACATGCCCTCATATCCGGGGAAATCCTTCGGCGCTATCACGAGTCGGAAGCGGTGGCCCATGCCGCCGAAGCGCACCATCACGACGTCGAGCCGGTTTCTATAGAGGCACATCTGGTGATCTGCGCCGACCAGATATCTGCCTCCCGTCCCGGAGCGCGACGGGAGGCTTTGGAAACCTACGTGCGTCGCGTGAAAGCGCTAGAGGAGATAGGAGATAGCTTTGAAGGAGTGGAAAAAACGTTTGCCGTGCAAGCTGGGCGCGAAATACGGGTGATCGTGAAGCCGGAGAAAGTGGACGATCTGGCCGCTATGCAGCTCGCACGCGAAATGGCTCGTCGCATCGAAGAGCAGGTGGAGTATCCGGGCCAGATCAAAATAACCGTCATCCGCGAATCGCGTGCGGTAGATTACGCACGCTAAAGGAGAAGGGAGGACATGCCTTACCTCCGCCTGCTTATGATAGGCGATGTGGTGGGACGGCCGGGGCGTGAGCTTCTGCTGCATCTGCTGAAGCCCCTCCGCGAAGAGTTTCAAGCGGATTTCGTGGTGGTAAATGCCGAGAACGCAGCTGGCGGCATCGGCATTACCCCAGCGCTCGCTACGGAGATGTTGGAGGCCGGAGTTGATGTACTCACCTTAGGCAACCACGCATGGGGTAAACGCGATATCTACCCGATGCTCGATGCCGAAACACGCCTCCTGCGTCCGGCCAACTACCCACCCCTCGCGCCCGGACGGGGATGGGGCGTCTACCCTACAAAGAAAGTGCCCGTCGGCATTCTCGTCCTTCAAGGACGTACCTTTATGGAACCGGTGGACGATCCGTTTCGCACGGCGGATAATCTACTAACCTTACTCCGTTCACAAACGTCTATAATTTTAGTGGACTTCCATGCGGAGGCCACATCCGAAAAACAGGCGTTAGGATGGTATTTGGATGGCAAAGTCGGCGCAGTTATCGGCACCCACACGCATGTCCAAACGGCTGATGAACGCATCCTGCCCAAAGGCAGTGCCTACCTCACCGATGTGGGCATGACCGGACCTATCGACTCGATTATCGGAATGGACTGCAATGTGGTGCTCGAACGCTTTCGCACGCTGCTGCCTGTACGCATGGAGGTGGCCGAAGGGCCTGCACAACTTTCCGGAGTTCTCGTCGAGCTAGATACAGAAACCGGCAGGGCACACCGTATTCATCGTATACAAAGACCAGAATATATCCATCAAAGAGGAGACTCTTAAGCATGAAGAGTTCTATCGTCGCTCTCAAAGGCCATGGCACGCTCTCTATTGTGGCAGGCCTATGCGCTATGGCACTGCTTACCGCAGCCGCCCCGAGTCGTGCCCAAAGCGGCCTCGATATCTATAACGGGGTCATGAGTGCAAGCACCTACACGCTTTTGCCCATCGGCAGCGGCAGCATCAAGCCAGATACTAATCTCGCCTACTCCGGCACAACCTCTTTCAGTATCGCCACGCAAGGCTACTATCAAGGAGGCGGCCTCGCTCTAAAAACCCCTGTGAGCCTCGCGCCCTACCTTTCTAACCCCGATGCCTATCTCACCTTCGCCGTCTACCTATCCAATAACCAGAACAACGGTGTGCCAGGCTATAATGGCCGATTTCCCGGCTACCCCGGCTACGGCGGGCCGATGGGCTATCCAGGAGTTCCGCCTACCGGCCCCACTGGGTTCCCCGGTTTTCCTGGCTACCCGGGCTATCCGGGCGCTCGCGGAGGGTTCAACACCGGCACCCAAAAAGCGGTGCTGCAGAACTTTCGGGTAGAGCTGGTTACCACCACCGGTAAAAAAACGGAGGCCCTGTTGCCGCTATCCTATGCCTCTCAAAACAATAACTGGTACATGCTCAGCATCCCCGTGAGCGCGCTGCCCGGCCTCAGTGCGGACGATGCCCAGATCGCCCAAATCCGCCTTTTCGGTGACGCACCCGCTAATTTCAATGTGGGGCGTATCGCCGTCGTTATCGATCAATCGCCCGTCAGCGGGCTGAGCCTGCCGGAGCAACTTGTGGGCGTTGGCCAAATGGTCACCTACTCCGTCTATCCCACTGCCGGCATTCGCCCCCTCAAGATTTGGTGGGACTGGGATGCCTCCGATGGTATTCAGTTGGAATCGGAAGGGCGTGCCGTGCGCCATGCCTACTATGTGCAAGGCGATTACACCGCAACCGTCATGGCGATGGACCCCTACACCGGTCGCATTTTGGCCAAAAGCACCTTCCGTGTGCATGTGCATCAATAGTTAGCCTTTCAGAGCGACGTAGAGTCACCGTGATGCTTGGCAGAGCGAGGGCCTTGCCTTTTTGTAGCCCTCGTCTCTGCTTTTTTGAAACCAGTTGATGAGAAAGGTTTAACCATGTACCGGCTGCTCGTCTTCGTGCCGGTTAGCTTTGTGCTGTACCTTCTGCACGTTCCACCCCTGTGGGTTTTTCTGACCTCTGGGCTGGCCCTCATACCCTTGGCCGGGCTTTTGGGAGAGGCCACCGAGTCGCTCGCGGCATCGCGCGGGCCTCTCATCGGCGGTCTACTCAATGCAACTTTCGGCAACGCCACCGAGATCGTGATCACCCTGGTGGCCATTCAACACAACGAACTGACCGTGGTGCGGGCTTCGCTCATCGGCTCGATCATCGGCAACGTGTTGCTTGTGCTCGGATTTTCGGCGCTTTTAGGCGGCTTCCGACAAAATATTCTCACCTTCAGTTCCGAGGTGGCTCAGGCCCATATCACCTCTATGAGCCTGGCCGTCATCGCCTTTCTCACTCCCGCCCTATTGGTACAGAGTGCCCACTTGCCCGAAAAAAATCTGCGGGCGGCAGCGCTTATGCCGCTGAGCCTATGGGTATCTGGGGTGCTGCTGCTGCTTTACGGGGCAGGGTTATTCTTCTCCCTGCGCACCCACCGCCATCTTTTTCCAACAGGTGAGACCGAGGAGAAACCTAAATGGTCCCTCACAAAGGCCAGCCTCATTCTGTTTGCCAGCACCGTGGTCGTCGCTATGGAGAGTGAACTGCTCATTGGGTTGCTGGAACCGGCCCTCCACATTCTCCATTTCAACCGCCTCTTTGCCGGTCTCATTCTGCTGCCCATTCTAGGCAATGCGGCGGAACATAGCACAGCCGTTACCATGGCGCTGCGCAACCGAATGGATGTTAGCCTGGACATCGTCGCTTCATCCTCCATTCAGATCGCCATGTTTGTGACTCCTGTAGCCGTTTTTTCCAGCCTTATTTGGAATCATCCACTCACCATTCTTTTCACCGCTTCCGAACTCGTCGCCCTCACCATGGCCATCCTCATCGCCATTCGCATCGTGAGCGATGGCCAAACCCACTGGCTTGAGGGAGCGCAACTTCTCGGCGTCTATGCCATCTTGGCCATCACCTTCTACTTCATTGGTGGGTAGAGAAAAGGGCCTGTTTCCTGCCTCTCCGCAGACAGCGGCACTTCAAGCGCTTCCTCAACAAAACTCTTAATATTTTCTTAAAGAATAGCGGGATACAATAGCCTTATGAAACCCTTTTCCCGTCTGCTCATAGCCCTTTTGGCCTGCGGAGCCTTTAACGCTTCTTTCCGCCCGGCTCTCTCACAGACTATCGCCGATCCAACCATCGCCCGCTATCGGGTACCAAAACACGAGGAGCCTAAGCTGTCGCCCCAACAAATATGTGCACTTGCACACCAACGCATCAAGTACGTTTTTATTCTCTATCAAGAGAATCGCTCCTTCGATTCGTACTTCGGCACCTTCCCCGGAGCCGAAGGCCTCTTTTCTCATCCGCCTAAACAGACGCCGGGTTTTTATCAGCCTATCGAAAACACAGATGGCTCCTTCACAATGGTGCATCCGTTCCGTATCGGGCCACAACAATATGCCGCCGATCTCGGCAGCGTAGGGCATTCCCACCCTGTTACCCTCCAAAAAATGCACATCGTCAGCAGGCACCCTCTCATGGATCGCTTTGCCCTTACCGAAGAGAAACGCCACACCAAAGGCAAACTGCCCTCCCTTGCCGCCAAACAGTACGCCGAACTTGAAATGGCCTATGTGGATGGGGATACGATCCCGTTCTTGTGGCGCTATGCGAATCGGTTTGTGCTCTGTGACCACATCTTTGAGGAGATGGCTGCCGACTCTACCCCTGGTAACCTCTGCATCATCGGCGCCCAAAGCGGCATCACGCAATGGCTTCTGCACCCTCACGAGGCTTTTAAAGGAGACGGAGGCCGCGGCCCGGGACTACCGGTTGTTAACGACTCGAACCCGTTTTGGGGCTCACCGCTAGATAAAACTCGTACAGGCCGCATGCCCTTTAACCCCAAAGATACGAAAGAGGATTCCGCTCATCCCGAACGCATTCAGTACAACCTTACCTATGCCACGCTTATGCTGACTCTGGGTGGAAAGTCCCTGCCACACCAAATTACCGCAGATCGCGACCCCAAAAACGACCTACGCGATGTGCGCCAAGATATTACCGCCATCGCTAGCCACAACACACCTGCCATCCCTTGGGAGTGGTATGAGGAAGGCTTTGGCACCACAGGCGACCATGATGAGGTGGATGCCGATGGTCTACACATCTCTTATGTCACCCATCATAACGGGCCGCAGTACTTCGGCTACATCAGCAATAACCCAACGCTGGCGGCACACCTGCACGACCTGAAGGCGTTTTTTACAGACCTTCGTTTCCATCGCTTGCCGCCATCCGGTGGCGTTATCTATGTTAAAGGGGGAAAACGAAACATCATGGGCCTGCAGCCGGCCGATCCGCAACTGAGAGGCACCGGGCGCTTCCTCGGAGACGATGACCACCCCGGCGATTCCGACTCGCAGATCAGCGAGGCCTTTGTCGCCGAATGTATTAATCAGATCGCAAAAAGTCCTTACTGGGCGCACTGCGCTATCATCATCACCTGGGATGACAGCGAAGGCGACTACGACCACGTGCCGCCTCCGCTGCGTGCCATAGGGCCGGACGGACATTGGCTCTCAGACGGGCCGCGTGTGCCCTTGCTTTTCCTGTCTCCCTATGCACGCACGCACTATATCGCGCATGCATCGGGCGATACGGCCAGCGTCGTGAAGTTTATAGATAGCGTGTTTGGCTTGGTGCCTTTAGCCGACCTACCTGCGGAAGCCTATGCCCGTCGTCTTGGGGTTCAGCGGTATCATCAAACCAATCTCGGCCCATTCGACGACAAAACTCCTCAAATCACCGATCTCCTCTGCTGCTTAGACCCGGCGCGCTTGGCTGGCCGCGCGGCACCGCTGCCACCAAGCTATGCGCTTATCCCCGAAAATCTCATTCGCCACTTGCCTCAACAGACCGGCATCGGCTGGCGATGGGCAGGCGTCGAGCCGGTAGATATACAACGCCATATCCCTAACACTATCCCCGCCGATTTCAACCCTCGGCCTGAAACCAAAAACAACTAAGACCCAACGTCTACAGAACCCGGGTACCTCAAAGCCCTCTATTCCCTTATCAGAGAGGAGACCAATCCGCTTCCTCGCGGTTTCCTCTGGCAACCAAACACCGTAGCCCCATGGCTCCATGTAGAACAAAGTAGACGCCTCAACAGCCGGTGATACGTTCTTAACCGTCTCTTCCCCTGGCCGCTGCATCGCCGTATGCCAGCACCCCCCGAATTCGGTGGAAGCGACGAGATAGGGGCGAGCAAAGTCGCCTCTCTTTGCAAACGGCATCTGGAGCCGTGAAAATCGGCAGTCTCTACCTACAGTCAGGTGCGGCCTCAGCAAACGGCGGCACTCAAAGAGCAGAGCAGGAGGATAGGCAACCAGGCCCCGCTGCCTATTAACTTGCCCCGTGTAAGGCCGAATCTCTCTCTGCTTCCGGCACAAACTCACCGATAATGGATATGAGATGTCTCCACATCGCAAGCACGTCCTTTATTCGGCGGTCTCCCTAAGGAGATAGTTCTATGTTCGACACTGGTGATCTTATCGAGATAAGCTTATTCCATACGTCCCGGCCTCTGCTCGCCACCATTCAGCAGGCCAACAACAAGCTGCTCGTCATCGCTTTAGACCATCCTACTGAGACCGATCTTCTTCGAGAGGGCACACGGCTCTGTCTTCGTTATGCTACCGAAGAAGGTCTCTATGTGATGGAGACAACCGTCTTAAAATGCCGCGATCACCTTTTTGTCGTGCCAAAAGAACGGCTAGGGTTCCAACAAAGACGTCGTTCGGAACGCCTTGCCTGCAATTTTTTGGGTTGCTATCAGCCCAACACCTCACTGGAAGAGATGCAGAAGGCTGGCCCAGAGGCAGGCGAACTCACCCATGTTCTAGACATCTCCCAAGGTGGCTGCCTCATAAGAACCAAGCAGATTCTTCTCGCCGGCACGTTGGTCGGCCTTTGCATCGAGCTGAACGACGGCGAGCCACTCTTCGCAGAGGCCTCTGTGGTTCGCTGTACCTTAGCCAAAGATAAGGATTCCAAAAAAGGCAGCTATGCGGTCGGACTGAAATTTACGAGAATGTTGCGGATACACCAGCTGCGCCTGCTGCGTCTCCTACATGACCTTGCCGAGGCTGCTTAACGCCAAAAATTTACATACGAAGTAGAGGGTCTCTATGGAACTAAAGATCATGGAAAAATCTCAATATGCATCGGTTCGCTTTGTTGAACGGCGGGCCAGCGCACGACTCAAACTTACCTTCCCGATAGAGATTGCCCTCGGCGAAACGGAAGACTGGCTCGTGAGTACAGGCGTTGAAATTGGGGCCGGAGGATTGCGTATATTACATTCCGTGGAAATAGCCCCCACCACCTCTCTAAAGCTGCGCTTCACCCTGCCCACGTCTGCCGGCGATACCTCCTTCCAATTTCGCGCGACCGTCCTCCGCTGTCAGCTGCTCATCACCCCCACAAATACGCTGTTTGAGATCGCGGCCAAGTTCGATATCTCCTCCATTGAGGAGGCTTTGCGCCTAGAACAAGCTCTTATGTGCCACCTAACCTCTGCGCGATAAGCACCGTGCATACAAACTCAACTCTCCAATTAAAAGCGAATTCTATTTTATTGTGTTATAATATTTTCGGTAATTTTTACAGTAACCTCTTCCGTTCGTGGCTCCGAAAATAGAATCGAAGTCCCGTTAATCTACATGTTAGGAGAAAGCCCTTGCCGGTTATTTTGATGACGCCTGAAAGCTCCTTCACGATGATCGCTCTGTTGAGCGGCGGGCTTGCTTGGTGCCTTGCCGCACGTCGCACTTCGAGACGTCAGCAGCGTTATTGGGAAACGCAGCTCAAGATGGAGCAGACGCGCGGGCAGCAACTCTGTCTCTCCACCATCGAGGCGCTTACAAGTGCCATAGACGCACGCGACCCCTACAACATTGGGCATGTAGAGTGTGTGAAACAGTGTGCCCTTGCCATCGCGCGCGCCCTCTCGCTTTCGGAAGAGGAAATGGCAGCTCTGCAAGCAGCGGCCATGCTGCACAACATCGGCCGGCTGGGCGTTCCTGACCATATTTTTCTGAAAGCCGACACCCTTACACCGGAAGAACAGGAGAAGTTGCGCACTCACCCCGTCTTAGGCGCGCGCATCCTCGCATCCATTCCCTTCCCTTGGCCGGTGGTGCCGCTTGTACGCCATCATGCGGAGCATTGGGATGGAAGTGGCTATCCCGATGGCCTGAAAGGCGAGGAGATACCGGTGGGCGCGCGTATTTTGGCGGTGGCCAACACCTACAGTGCGTTGCTGCATCCGCGTCCCTTCCGCCAACCGCTCTCTCCTAAAGAGGCCATTGCCGAGATCGAAGCGCGTGCCGGCACCCAGTTCGACCCGGCGGTGGTGGCCGCCTTTCGTACATTAGCAGTGCAGAAAAGCCTTGAGGCCATACCGGCCGATGCCTTCACCTTCCAACCAAGCAAGGATGCACAGGCCGTCCTCCACGACATCGCAGCAGCTCAAAGAGAGACGCTGGCCCTCTACACCATCACGCGTGCTCTTTCAGAAACGCTGCACCTCGAAGCCATGGCCGATGTGCTTCTCCATCACATTCAAGCGCTTATCGGCTGCGACGCCTGCGCCCTCTTCTTGCCGGAAGAGGGTGGCGAGTACCTTCATGCACATGCCGCCGTAGGGCTAAATGCGCGCCACCTTTTAGGCAGCGTTGCCCGTGTCGGCACCTACCTCACCGGACGTGCCTTCTTCCGTGCCGAGGCCATCTGCGCCTCCTTCCTCCCAGAAGACCTGATTCTTCGAGACGTAAGCGACCCCTGGGTACCTTTCCGTTCTACCCTTATTGTGCCGCTTGTCTCTGGCGGGCAATCGTTAGGCACCATTAACCTCTACAGCGAACTGCCCGACGCTTTCAACTCGGAAACATTGCGCATTATGCGGCTTGTAGCCACCCAAGCAAGCCACGCGTTGGAACGCGCGCAACAGTTCTCCGAAATCCAAGAATCGGCCTATACCGACGCCCTCACCGGTCTCCGCAATGCGCGCTATCTGCGTGAATATTTGGAGCGGGAGATAAACCGAGCCAATCGTGAAAACGGCTCCCTAGCCGTGCTGAACATAGATGTAGACCATTTTAAGCCCATCAACGATCTCTACGGCCACGCCACCGGCGATCAAACGTTGAAAGATTTAGCCGACATCTTCCGCAACCACGTGCGCAACTACGATCTTGCGGCACGTTATGCGGGCGATGAGTTTGTGGTGGTGCTTGCTCGGGCCGATCGGGTCGCCGCCGAGGTCGTTGCGACGAAGCTGCGGCGTGCTGTGGAGCGTTATGTGAGGCAAATCCAACAGCACGACCCCGATTTTCCTCCCCTGGGCATTAGCATCGGCGTCGCCCTCTATCCAGAGGATGCTATGGATATTCAAGGGCTGCTTTGCCGCTCCGACGCTGCCATGTACGCCGATAAGCGTGCACGACGCTCCTCGCACGAGGCCGCCTGATACGCTTCGGCAGGAAATCCTCCCTTAAAGAAGAAAAAGACTCCTACCGGTTCCACCGGCAGGAGTTTTTACTAAAGGAGGATGACACATGTATACCCTCTTCAATCGCTATCAGGAGACACGGCGAAAGTTTCTTACCCGCGCCCTCGCAGCCATTGCAGCGGCAGGCCTGCCCACATGGTACGAAAAAGAGGCTATAGCCTCAGAGCGTGCGCTCGACGCCGAACGTCCTCGTCGCCTTGGGCCAAACGACACCATTCAGTTTGGCCTCATTGGGTGTGGAGGCAAAAAGGGAGGCTTTCGTCAAGGGCTTAACGATGCCCATGCCGCTGCCAGCAAGGCCGGCTGTAAAGTGGTCGCCGTCTGCGATGTAGATCGCACCCACTGCGCCGACGCGGCCAATGAGTTCGGCCCCGGCACAAAACAGTATCATGACTTCCGTGACCTTCTGGCCGATAAGACGATTGACGCCGTGATCATCGGCACACCCGACCATTGGCATGTCCAGATCGCGATAGCGGCTCTGCGGGCAGGTAAGGATGTCTACTGTGAAAAACCCCTTACTCTTACCATCGATGAGGGCAAAAAGCTGGTGCGGGTAGCTCAAGAAACCGGCCGCGTGTTTCAAGTAGGAAGCCAGCAACGCTCTGATCCTCGTTTTCGCCTTGCCTGTGAGATCGCACGAAACGGGTTGATCGGCAAGATCAAAACGGTCACAGCCCATCTGCCCACCGGGCCTACCGGTGGCCCCTTCCAGCCACAACCGGTGCCCGACGATCTCGATTTCGATTTCTGGCTTGGCCCAGCCCCCTCCGACCCCACTATTCTACGGGGCGATGTGCCCGACGACATCATCTTCAACTTCTGGCGCAGCCCCGTCGCTCAATCGGACCTACTGCCCGACTATTTTCCCGAGCGGGTTTACGGGAACTTCCGCTGGTGGCTAGACTACTCCGGTGGCATGATGACCGACTGGGGCGCCCATCACAACGACATCGCCCAATGGGGGCTTGGCACCGACCATACCGGCCCCATCAAGGTACAAGGGTTTGGACGCGGCCCCACCATCGGAGTGAACTGCTACAATACCTTCCCCGAGTTCGACATCTACTCTACCTATGCCGATGGCACTGTTCTCCACACCACGAACCAGGGCGAAAATGGGGTGACCTTTGAGGGGGAAAATGGCACCGTGTTTGTATCCCGCAGTCGCATTGAGGCTAGCGACCCCAAACTGCTCACCACTCCCTTGCCACCCAACGCCATAAGGCTCTATGTCTCTAACGACCATATGCAGAACTTCGTAGACTGCATTCGGACTCGCAAAGAGACCATCTGTCCGGCGAGTGTGGGGCATCGTTCAGCTACCATCTGCCATCTCGGCAACATCTCTCTGCGTCTAGGCGGCAAAATCCTTTACTGGGACCCCGAGCGCGAGACCTTCCACAACGACCCCGTGGCAGAGGCAATGCTGAGCCGGCCAAGGCGGAAGCCCTGGTTGCTGTAGTACAGAGGGGAAACAAAAGAACAGTTCTCACAGGATGGAGGGCACCTAGCGGTGAGCGTCCTAGTGGACGGCACCTTTTCCCTCAGTTTCGCGTACAGGGGTAGGCCTTGTGCCTACCCCTACCCCCTCAAAGCAGGTATTGGAGTCCTCAGAAAATCTTGCGATTTTCTGGGGCAGGGCGCCCTCTCCCTTAAGTCATAGCTCGTTGAAGTGGGAATCAGACCTGTCCCATTTGGATATGGTTTGAACAGCGGTACGGCGCCAACAGCGCTGTACCGCTTAGGTTCCTCCTAGGCCTCTCTAACCTTCCGATAGCTTTATCGGGAGGTTTTTTTGGTTTTTAGGGTAAAATCGGCGCAACGATCTAAACTTTCAATCTCTCGAAAGCGGTTTTATGACAGATAGAGGCCTCCTTGCAGTCGCCATTTTCTCTTTGGTCTACCTCATTATCCTTGCCGGAGAGAACTCTCCACGAAAACTTGATCGCCCTGCCGCCAGCCTCGTGGGCGCCGTTTTGATGATTGTGGCCGGCGTTCTAACACGCCGCGAGGCAGCCCAGGCTATTGACCTGGCCACCCTAGCCCTCTTACTCGGGATGATGATCGTTATCCACTACGCCATCATCTCCGGCCTGCTCGATATGCTGGCAAGAACGCTGGTGCATCGAAGCCGCACACCAGGCCAGCTCCTCTGGGTCGTCTGTGGTACCTCAGGTCTGCTCTCCGCGCTCTTCGTCAACGATACCATCTGTTTGTTGATGACCCCGCTGATTCTCAGTGTAGCCCGCAGGGCTAAACTACCCGCCGAGCCGTACCTATTGGCGTTGGCCACTAGCAGCAATGTAGGCTCGGTGATGACCCTTACAGGCAACCCACAAGATATTCTCATCGGCCAATCCTCTCACTGGAGCTGGGGCGGATATGCTGCGAGGATGGTGCCCATCGGACTTATTTGCCTCTTTCTCAACGGGGCGATCGTGCGCTGGCTCTACGCCAAACAGCTTGTTGGGCTTCAGATGCCTACAGAGAACACTCCGCCGGAACGAGAGGGACGGCTTGATCGCAAATTGGCCATAAAAACAGGTGGGGTGCTTTCAGGCCTACTCATCGCCTTCTTAGCAGGTGCCCCCATGGACTTGGCCGCCCTCTGCGCCGCAGTGGCGTTGCTGATTTGGGCTAACCGCCCGACCGAAGAGACGTTTGCAAGGGTGGACTGGGCGCTGCTGCTGTTCTTTGCCGGCCTTTTTGTGGTGGTAGATGGGGTTAACCGAGCGGAAGGACCGGTTTTTGCCCGATTGGCTCCCCTCCTTTTCCACAACGCCGGCAGCTTGGCTCAGCTAAGCCTTTTCTCGTTGGCCTCTGTTGTGGGTAGTAACCTGTTCAGCAATGTGCCTTTCGTGATGTTAGCGCGGGGGTGGGTGGCCACCCATACCCAAGCTTCCTTACTGTGGCTTGTGCTGGCTGCATCGAGCACTTTTGCCGGCAACCTCACGCTGCTGGGAAGCGTGGCCAACCTTATCGTGGCTCAAGGGGCGAAGGAGGAATGCCCACTAGGCTTCTGGCCTTTTTTGAAAGTGGGCATTCCTTCCACCCTTGTCACCACCTTCGCGGCAACCCTTATGCTATGGGTTTATCGGCAGCTTGGACTGGTTTGAGGGCTTGTAGGTGCCGTGAATGCCGTGAAAGTCGGCAGCCGACCCGCCATTGGGGTTGTCGTTAGCGCTGCGCAGCACTACAGGCGGGTTCCCCTCTGAGTTGCTTACCGGTGGCAGCTCCCGCAGAAGCGTTTGTACGGCCACAATCAGTTGGTTATCCTTATGCTCAGCGATGTCGTTTGGCGTGTTAACCACGATGATGTCGGGTTTAACTCCCAGGTTTTCAAGGTTTTGACCTGACAGGGTGTAGTAGCCCCAGGAGGGCAAGCGAAAATGCGTTCCATCCACAAGGGTGCCCTCATAGGTGCCGATAACGTAGCCCGGTGTGGGCACGCCTACCACGAGGCCTCTTTTAAGCGCCTCAAAACTAGCGGCAAATATCTCCGCATCGCTGTAGGAGTTTTGGTCTATCAAAAGCACAATCGGTTTGGTAAAAGCCCGAAGCGGCTGCGTTTCCAATAGGCCATCACGGGGTTTGGTATAGGCATAGACCTTCTGATCAAGCGCACGCAACACTTCATTATG
Organism: Chthonomonas sp.; assembly: GCF_035294505.1. NCBI lineage: Bacteria > Bacillati > Armatimonadota > Chthonomonadia > Chthonomonadales > Chthonomonadaceae > Chthonomonas > Chthonomonas sp. The sequence goes on from NZ_DATGKU010000012.1 coordinate 13,831, forward strand.
GGTATTTCCCCCTCCGTTCCGGCGTACATCGAGAATAAGCCCCTCTTTTCGCATGGCGATGCTATAGAGGTCACGTTCAAAGCTACGAAGCGAGCTTTGATCCATTGCGCGGATATGGATATAGGCCAAACGCCCACCCGAAAGCTTATCCACCAGCTCACGGTTCTGCTTTACCCAGTTTTTGTATTCCAAATCCGCCCATTGACCTAATGTTATGGGCTTGATCTCCACGGTGCGCGCTCCCTGCTCGGTAGGCTTTGTGTTAACGAGCAGCTTAACGGTTTTCCCGGCCTTGTCTTGCAGTGTCTGATAGTAGTACTCGTTCATCGCAACCGGTTTGCCGTCCACTTGCAGAATATAGTCGCCGGGATTGATTCGAGATTGAGGCTGATCGCCGGGGCCATCGGGCATCACACTCACCACTTTTAGGCCTGGGCCAGGATAGTTGTAATCGTATTTCAAACCCAGTGTGGCCGTTTGAGGGCCGCTAGGCGTGATGGCCGGAGAGATTTCGGAATGAGAGGAGTTCACCTCACCCACCATCTCCGACAACAGGTTCGCAAACTCCCACGGCGTGCCTACACCATCGAGTTGAGGTTTGTACTTCTCCCGCAAGGCAGCCCAGTTCACACCGTTCATACTCGGATCATAGAAAGCCGTTCCGAACCGACGATAGAACTCGTTGAAAGCCTGTAGATAGAGCAGCTCCCGATTAAACGTATAGTTCGCATTAAAGTTAACGACTTCAGGTGTCCCTGCAGGGCCCGGTGGAGCACCTAACGAGCGAGGTGTCCCGTTAGCGCCAAGATAAAAGAAACGCTTGCCATCCGGTGTGAACTCAATGCCGCCGCCCGGCTCTCCCTGGCTGGTCAATTGCGTTACCGAGCCTCCCTGCACAGGCACAGCCCAGAAGTTATTGTTAGCATGAAAAACGATGTACTTGCTGTCGGGAGTAATGGCGTAGTCATCCACCGGAGCAGGGGTCTGAATCAGCTCTGCCCGGTCGGTAATGCCGTCGAAGTCAATCTTCACCTGAACGGGTGCGTTCGGCGGCTGCTTCGGCTCCAACCCCGGCTTGAGAAGGGGTAAACGGAACAACTGCGGAGTGCCGTTTCTATCGGAGATGAAAATAAGGTATTTTCCATCTTTTGTAAACTGCGGATCGGCATTGTTGTTCGGATAGGCAGTGATGTTAACCGGGGTGCCACCTACGGTAGGTACCACCCAAATATCGCGTGTGCCATAGCGATCCATGCGCGAAAAGGCCAGCCATTTGCTATCCGGCGACCACGCGAAGGAGTTAATGCCTGTGCCGTAGAGGTTATCTCCGTTGCCGGCGGCCACCATCCGTTCCGGCTCTCCGCCGGCAGCCCGCACCACGTAGAGCCCGGGTTTGGGGCCTGCTTTCGCATAAGCGATATAGACCCCATCTGGCGACCAGTTGGTGTTGCTCTCTTGTGCCATATCGTTAGTAAGTCGCGTGATCTGTTTGGTCTTCACATCAATGGTGTACAGATCGGGCTGATTCCCCACATCCGAAATAAAACCGATGCGCGTGCCGTCGGGCGACCAGGTGAGATCGTTGTTGTTCGCGATGTTGTTGGTGAGACGCTCTGCATCTCCGCCCGTCGTGGGCACCAGCCAGATATTCCCTTTGAGAACCAGGGCCAGCGTTTTGCCATCGGGGGAAAGATGGCTTTCGTCGGCGCCATCATGAAGCACCATCTGTTCGGTGTTTTGAACAGGACTATCCGAAGGCGCGTAGATGGTGAGGGGATGTGCATCGGAGCCATCTGGTTTCACCGTGTAGATGTCGCCTTTGTAAAGATAGCAGATCAGCGATCCGTTGCGTGCAATGCTAGGCCATCGCACGGCATCGGTGGTGTAGTGAGTCACCGCTTGTGGTGGCCCCCCATCTAGCGGCACCCGCCAAATGTTGGGTGTATTGCTATGCCCATAGATGGTGGTGATGAAAAGCGACTTTCCGTCTGGGGCATACAGCGGCCAAAACTGTTGAGCCGGGGTAGAGAGCACCTGGCGAACTTTGCCGGTCGCCAAATCCTCCACCATCGTTTGGGCAGCAACACTGCCCCGATACCATCCTCGCCACCAGGGCTGGCCGCTGCGCGTATAGGCGATCTGCTTGCCATCCGGCGAGCTAACGGCAAACCGTAGAGGTTCGGTATCGTGGGTCAACTGCTTTAGAGATCGGTCACGCAGGTCTATGGAAAAGATGGCAAAAGTATGGGTATCGCGCCCGGCCGAGTAAAACAGCAGATGATAACCATCCGGCATCCAATCGGTAACCCAGTTGCTGCCGCTAAAGTAGGTAACCTGTCGTGGTTCCCCTCCACGAGCCGGAATAATATAGATGCCGAAGTTCCCTCGGCGCAGACTGGAGAAGGCGATAAACTGCCCGTCAGGCGACCAGTGGGGGTCGAAATCGGTGGTATTACGAATGGTCAACCGGGTTGCTTTCCCCCCCTTTGAAGAGACCAGCCAAAGGCTACCGCGGTACACAAAGCATATCTCTTTTCCATCCGGTGAGAGCGCAGGGGTGCTCATACCAAGAATGGGTTTTTCTGGAGGGAGGGCGAGAAGGTTCGTCTCGTCTTGAGAACCTAGTTCCTGCTGATGTTTAGCAAGGGGAGAAGCCACACTCTGTAGAGCTAGTGTAAAAAAGATGCTGAAGCTGATAGCGCCAAAGAGCGCAGGCCTTTTGAGCGCGCTCCGCTTGGCCATAGCGTTCATGAAACCGACCTCCTGTATGTTTTTGACGGTAACAGAATTTCACTTTTCTGCACCTTTTTCCTGCCTGCCTATCGCCCCTGTGAGATTACAACGTAGAACCTTAGCGCGCTGACTTACTGGTATAATTTAGAGGCAACAACGTGCGCTGAACTCTTTCTGCATCAGGCCTGCGAGGATTTAGCCAAATGATCATTAGTAGAACTCCTTTTCGTATCTCCTTCTTTGGAGGTGGTACCGACTATCCTTCCTGGTTTCGCACCCACGGCGGCGCCGTGCTTGCCGCCACCATTGACAAATACTGCTATCTCTGCTGTCGTTATCTGCCCCCTTTCTTCGACTTTCGCTACCGCATTGTCTACTCACGCAGCGAAAACACCACCACCGTGGATGCCATCGAACATCCGGCAGTGCGAGAAGTCCTACGGTTTTTGCAGATAGAACGAGGCCTGTCCATTCATCATGACGCCGATCTGCCGGCACGCAGCGGCATGGGCTCCAGTTCCGCCTTCACCGTGGGATTGCTGAACGCCCTTCATGCCCTCATGGGACAGATCGCTTCGCAACAGCAGCTAGCCCAAGAGGCCATCGAAATTGAGCAGGAGCGCCTGAAAGAGACGGTCGGCTGCCAAGACCAGATTATGGCCGCCTACGGAGGCATTAATCACATTACATTTTCTCCAAATGGCCAGTTTTCCCTACAGCCTATGACGCTGTCGCAACAGCGCATCAACGAGCTGAATGCACACCTCATGCTTTTCTACACAGGAGTACGGCGCACAGCTGCTCAGGTTGCCGAAACTTATGTCCAGCGCATCGAGACCAAAAAGCAGCAGTTGAGCATCATGAAAGCTCTCGTCGAGGAGGGCCTTTCTATATTAACCGGCCAGCGCGAACTTAAAGAGTTCGGCGAGTTGCTGCACGAGGGGTGGGAGCTAAAGCGCTCCCTCAGCAACGCGGTGAGTAACCCGCGCATTGACGCCATCTATGAGACCGCACGCAAGGCAGGGGCTCTCGGTGGAAAAATCACCGGGGCCGGAGGAGGAGGTTTTCTCCTGCTCTTCGTGCCTCCAGAACAGCAAGCCGCCGTGAAAGAGGCACTCGCCAACCTCATCCACGTGCCTTTCCACTTCGACTTCTCCGGCAGCCGCATCATTTACTTCGACCCAGAAACCGATTACGCCATCGTGGAACAAGACCGCCTTCGCCAAAAGATCGATTCCTTTGAAGAGTTAACTATCACCGGCTCCTTACAGAAAGACTAAACGGTCGAACACACCGGCTTTCAGCGCCGGTGACACTAGTATAACTAGCCCTCCCTGTTAAGGAGTTTTGCGATCATGTAAGATGGACTATTGCATTGCAGACGAGGATAAACCTGTCTTTACACCCCAGCCTGTGTAATCTCCATAGAGTTTTCTATTAGTGAATTGAGAAGCAATAGATAGTATCATAACTATTAGCGGGATGGCGGCAGCTGTAAACGCACAGTATCAGGCCTATTTACCCTTATACCAACAGGGAGCACCGTGGCCAGATACCTAGCCGAATCCACTTGGTGGCGCTTTACCACCTCCTCAAAATCTGTTGCCTCCGGCTCTTAATGATAATCAATGCCTGCTTTTCGCTTGTGTTTGGGAGGACTATTATGCTATCCTCCATGGCGTATATATAGGTAATTCAAATACATCTGCAACATATGGTATCTCATACACTAGTAAGTTCTCCGTTACCAATTAATTAAGGAGAAAGCCATGAAACGTTATCTTTATCCTGCTATAACTACCTTAGGCCTCTTTGCGTGGAGTAGCCTTGCCTCGGCAACCGCTTTCGGACAAACAACCTCCCCACAGCCTCTTAACTTGTTGCCCAAACCATCCGCTGCCGACATCGGCAAGACCCTCCTCTTCACCCGCTACGACATGAAACCGGAGAAGGCCATAGCAGAAAGTGACCAACTGCTTAATCGTCTTGGCCTAGCTCATGAACGACAGCCTTCTCGGGTGAGGGTAACTTACAGTACCAACCAAGAAAGGGTAGTAGAGGTCGAATGGCCTGCTAAGCTACCGGGGGAGGCAGACCCTCGATATGTCGCAGATTTCGATAGCCTACATGGGCTGTTGGTTCATTTTATGAACTATGCTGCTTTTTATCATCAAGTGAAAGGCTATGGGGATAACCGGCGAGATAGGATAGAGACGGATAGACAGGCGCGTTGGTTATTACTGCAGTACGCGCGCTGTTTAGAGCCAAGCCTCCCAAAGAATGCGGACGTAGTCCTACTATGGATGCATCCACCGAGAAGCGGGATGAGTAAAGATGCTATAGAAGGCAGTGTGGGTTTGCCCTTCCCGGGCGGATATGCGTTTGGAACAACCGACATAGCCCGAACCTATGGCATACCCTTGATAGAGATGACGTTATCACGTCATACAGGAGCCTTAGTAGAGGCGTCTGTAGGTTATCCCCCCGCACCAGGAAGCCTGCGTATAGACCCTCCAGTTGTCCATATTACCAAAGACCAGGCGGCTAAAAGCGCTCTAGAAGCCCTTAAACAGGCCATTACACAAGGTCAT
>NZ_DATGKU010000013.1:0-5617 GCF_035294505.1 Chthonomonas sp.
TCTCGGCCATCTCGCGTGAGAGCGCCACCCCGCTTGTTTTCAGCACCAGTTTCGCGCGATTGATATACAGCGCCTCATACTGCCAGGGGCTCTGCCCGCCATAGAACGCCTGCTGCATCGAGCCAAAGAGCGGGCGATCAGGAGTCTGGACCGTGTACTGGCCGGTCTCGTAGACGTTCAGGATCGCGCCACGCGATTTGAGCACGCAGAAGTGGTTGCTCTCCACAGTCAGCAGCGAACCGTTCATAATATTGTTATCGGGATAGTGCCAGAGGAGAATCTCTGGTCCCATAACCTCCTCGCCATTTGCCGTCAGCGTCGAGATAACATTGCGAATGCCAGTCATACCTAATCTCCTTTGTTTTCATCGGGTACCATGACGTGTTGATCGAAAGCGGACACTATCCTATAGAACGAAGGATAGTGAGAAAAATAAAGTCCGAGTTTCCCTGAACGAGAGAGCTTGAAAAAACCAGTCCCTGCCACGCAAGCGGAACTCAAACAATCACTTTTTTGGAATTTTATAAAAGTATAAAAATTCGTCGCAAAACCCCTTGACAAGAGTGCAGACCGATGGCATAATATCTGCGCTACGAACGAAACAGACAATCACCTGTTATGATTGATAGGTGCTCCTGTCTCTTCCATTTTCGTAATGGGTGCGAAAGCCACGGTAATGTGGCACCTCTGAAGGGTTCACTTTTCCAGAGTCATAACAATTCACAAGGGATCAGTCCGTCTGATTCTTTCCAGTGAAAAGCGAAATGACTGCGCGGGAAAATGGCAGGGGGAAATTTCGGAGTTCCCAAAAAAATCTCCGAAAAACCTCTTGACAGGCCCCTGAAGATGTGCAATAATACAACGGCTGAAGCAAAAGAACGAAAACAGCGAAGATACCTGATCTGCTCGTTCTATGCCAGGCTGGTAGAGCGATGCTCTCTGCCAGGCTGAGAGAACCTTGAACAATTGAAATGTGGAAAGCAGAACTGGAACGCGGACACACACGAGTGAGTGTCCACTACACACGTTCCTGTCAATTCGTGTCGCACGAGACAATCTGCGAATACAAGCCAAGAGCGCTTGGATCGCTTGACGTCAGCCTTTACCCCCCGGTGTGGCAACACACACGGGTGGAAATAGAAACACTGAATGGCGAGTTTGATCCTGGCTCAGGATAAACGCTGGCGGCGTGCCTAACACATGCAAGTCGAACGCTCTGCGCAAGCAGGGAGTGGCGGACGGGTGAGTAACACGTGGGGATCTACCCTCCGGTGAGGAATACCGGCGAGAAATCGCCGACAAAACCGCATAGGCTTCGCGAGAAGCAAAGTCGTAAGACGCCGGGGGATGGCCCTGCGGCCGATTAGCCAGTTGGTGGGGTCATGGCCTACCAAAGCGACGATCGGTAGCTGGTCTGAGAGGACGATCAGCCACACTGGGATTGAGAACGGCCCAGACTCCTACGGGGGGCAGCAGTGAGGAATTTTCGGCAATGGGGGCAACCCTGACCGAGCAACGCCGCGTGCAGGATGACGGCCTTCGGGTTGTAAACTGCTTTTCTGGGGGACGAGCGAGGACGGTACCCCAGGAAGAAGCCCCGGCTAACTACGTGCCAGCAGCCGCGGTAATACGTAGGGGGCGAGCGTTGTCCGGAGTTACTGGGCGTAAAGGGCGCGTAGGCGGTGTGGTCAGTTTGCTCTGACAGTGCCCGGCTTAACTGGGCAAGGCTGAGCGAAGACGGCCACACTTGAGGGCCAGAGAGGGACCTGGAATTCCGGGTGGAGTGGTGAAATGCGTAGATATCCGGAGGAACACCGAAGGCGAAGGCAGGGTCCTGGCTGGTCACTGACGCTGAGGCGCGAAAGCCAGGGGAGCGAACAGGATTAGATACCCTGGTAGTCCTGGCCGTAAACGATGACCACTAGATGTGCGGGGTATCGACCCCCTGCGTGTCGGAGGAAACCTATTAAGTGGTCCGCCTGGGGAGTACGGTCGCAAGATTAAAACTCAAAGGAATTGACGGGGACCCGCACAAGCAGCGGAGCGTGTGGTTTAATTCGATGCGACGCGAAGAACCTTACCAGGGCTTGACATGCACCGGACCCCTCCAGAGATGGAGGTTCCTTCGGGACTGGTGCACAGATGCTGCATGGCTGTCGTCAGCTCGTGCCGTGAGGTGTTGGGTTAAGTCCCGCAACGAGCGCAACCCCTATTGCCGGTTACAGGTTTCCGGCGAGACTGCCACGATCAACGTGGAGGAAGGTGGGGATGACGTCAAGTCAGCACGGCTCTGACGTCCTGGGCGACACACACGCTACAATGGTCGGAAACAATGAGTTGCCAACCCGCGAGGGGGAGCCAATCTCAGCAAACCCGATCTCAGTTCAGATTGGAGGCTGCAACCCGCCTCCATGAAGGTGGAGTTGCTAGTAACCGTGAGTCAGCACATCACGGTGAATACGTTCCCGGGTCTTGTACACACCGCCCGTCACACCACGAAAGTCGGCAACACCTGAAGCCGCTGCGCTAACCCTTGGGGAGGCAGGCGTCGAGGGTGGGGTCGGTGATTGGGGTGAAGTCGTAACAAGGTAGCCGTACCGGAAGGTGCGGCTGGATCACCTCCTTTCTAGGGAGCGCCTCACTCTACGGGAGTGAGCATCCCAGGTCGATCCTGGTCTCTCTCACACGAGAAAGATCAGGCCTGGACACGAGTGCCAAGGACGTGGGTGGGGTTCCGGTGGCTTTCCACATTCCAGTTGTTGGGGGGTCTCCTCCCGGCAAGCTGTACCTTTCCAAGTGAATATGGATCAATCAACATTAGCAAAGCAATCTTCAATTGTTGCTGAGTGCAACCGAGAAGAGCAGCAGAGGCAAGCCAGGCAAGCAAGAAGACAACGTGAAGACAGACGCCGCGGTGGCGACCCGTTTTCGTGAGGAAGAGGGGGCGTCACAAGCGAAGGAGAGGACGAGGTGGATGCCTGGGCGCATGAGGCCGATGAAGGACGCGGAGACCGGCGAAACGTTCAAGGGGAGCTGCATACGAGCGATGAGCCTTGAGAATCCGAATGGGGCAACCCGTCCAGAGTGATGTCTGGACACGCACTCCTGAATGTATAGGGAGTGACGAGGGCGGTGGGCGAACTGAAACATCTCAGTAGCCCGACGAAGAGAAATCAACCGAGATTCCCGTAGTAGTGGCGAGCGAAGCGGGAAGAGCCCAAACCGTGCTGGTTTCGACCAGGACGGGGTTGTAGGACCTCCATCAGCATGATCCACGCCGACCCGAAGCTGTTGGAAAGCAGCGTCAGAGACGGTGACAACCCGGTAGGGAACCGTGTGGAGGATGCGGAGGGATCCTGAGTACCACGGGGCACGTGAAACCCTGTGGGAAGCTGGGGGGACCACCCTCCAAGGCTAAAGAGCAGCAGCGACCGATAGTGGACCAGTACCGTGAGGGAAAGGTGAAAAGCACCCCGCGAGGGGGATGAAAGAGAACCTGAAACCGTGTGCTTGCAAGCAGTCAGAGGCCGGGAGCGCGCCTTTCTCTATGGAGGGAGGGGCGAGGGAAGGCTGATGGCGTGCCTTTTGTAGAATGATCCGGCGAGTGCATCGCAGGTCGCCAGGTTAACGCTCGGTAAAGAGCGGGAGCCGGAGGGCAACCGAGTCCGAAGGGGGCGCGAGGGTGGCCGCGATGCGACCCGAAACCGGGTGAGCTACGCATGGGCAGAGTGAAGCGGATGTGAAAGTCCGTCGAGGCTCGCACCCACCCGTGTTGCAAAACGGGGGGATGACCTGTGCGTAGGGGTGAAATGCCAACCGAACCCGGAGATAGCTGGTTCTCCCCGAAATGCATGCAGGTGCAGCCGCCTGCGAGATATCCTGGAGGTAGCGCGCTGGATGGGCTAGGGGCCATGACGCTGGTTACCACACTCAACCAAACGCCCAATGCCAGGACAGCCCCCGGTGAGGGGGGAAGCAGGCGAGTGAGACGGCGGGGGCTAAGCTTCGTCGTCGAAAGGGAAACAGCCCAGACCATCGGCTAAGGTCTCCAACAGCGGCAGAGTGGGAAAGGGGGTCGGGGTGCTCAGACAGCCAGGATGTTGGCTTAGAAGCAGCCATCATTGAAAGAGTGCGTAATAGCTCACTGGTCGAGTGCCCCGGCACCGAGAACGAAACGAGGCTTAAGCCGCTGACCGAAGCCATGGATCTCTCTCTGAGAAGGGGGAGATGGTAGGGGAGCGCTGGCTCCACCGGAGAAGCCTGATTGGGAGACCAGGTGGAGGGGAGCCAGGAGCGAATGCCGGAATGAGTAGCGCAATCTGTGTGAGAACCACAGACACCGAAAACCTGAGGGTTCCTGGGCGCCGTCAATCGACCCAGGGTTAGTCGGGACCTAAGCCGAGGGCGTAGAGCCGTAGGCGATGGCAAGCAGGAGCGATAATCCTGCACCGCAGCAGTACGAACAGGAGCGAAGGGGGGACGCGGTAGGGAAGGAGAACCCGGCGAATGGACAGGCTGGGCGAGCCAGGACAAGTGCCGGATCGTGGCAAACCCCGATCCGAGAGGCATGAGGCTGGCTCCGAGCGGGGGAAGACCTCCGCGGAAGTCTCTGGCCCCCAGGCCGCCAAGAAAAGCCTCTAGCGAGTACGCGCTGCGCCCGTACCGCAAACCGACACCGGTAGGTAGGGGGAAGACTCTCCAGGTGAACGAGGGACCCTCTGTCAAGGAACTCGGCAAAATGACCCCGTACCTTTGGAAGAAGGGGGGCCCTGGTAGCTTCTTCTCGCGCGAGCGAGAGGGGGTGAGGGGGCGACAGGACATGGGCTCAAGCGACTGTTTACCAAAAACACAGGTCTCTGCGAACACGAGAGTGGACGTATAGGGGCTGACTCCTGCCCAGTGCCGGAAGGTTACGAGGAGCCGTGTGCGAAGCGGCGAATCTAAGCCCCGGTGAACGGCGGCCGTAACTATAACGGTCCTAAGGTAGCGAAATTCCTTGTCGGGTAAGTTCCGACCCGCACGAAAGGAGTAACGACCTGGGCGCTGTCTCGACAGAGGGCTCGGCGAAATTGAAGTACCCGTGAAGATGCGGGTTAGTCACGACAGGACAAAAAGACCCCGTGGAGCTTTACTACACCTTGACCATGCTGTTTGGCCCGCGGTGCGTAGGATAGGTGGGAGCCGGAGCACCCCTGCTTGTGGGTGGGGGGAAGGCGAAAGTGAAATACCACTCTCCGCGTGCTGAGCAGCTCACGCTGACCTGTGAAGCCAGGCAGCAGACGAGGTCAGGCGGGTAGTTTGACTGGGGCGGTCGCCTCCCAAAGGGTAACGGAGGCGCGCCAAGGTTTCCTCAGGGTGAATGGACACCACCCGAAGAGTGGAAAGGCAGAAGGGAGCTTGACTGCGAGGCGGACAAGCCGAGCAGGGACGAAAGTCGGCCTTACTGATCCCACAGCCTTGAGTGGAAGAGCTGTGGCTCAACGGATAAAAGCTACCCCGGGGATAACAGGCTGATCTTGCCCAAGAGTTCACATCGACGGCAAGGTTTGGCACCTCGATGTCGGCTCGTCGCATCCTGGGGCTGGAGTAGGTCCCAAGGGTTGGGCTGTTCGCCCAT
>NZ_DATGKU010000014.1:0-2797 GCF_035294505.1 Chthonomonas sp.
CCACGCCCACCTGCGCTCCACGGCTTTCAAGCTTGCCACGGTTGACCTCCAGGGTAAGCCGAGAGATGAAGTGGTGGGCTACCTGAGGCACGCTAAACCCACTATGAACGGGTGGGTTTACGCGCGTGGGTGGGATGAGAGCCAATGGGGTGGCGGGGACTACCTAACACCTGATGAAATTGGGGGTGAGAATCCGGTTCTGGCTGTGCGTGTTGACGGCCACATGGGGGTGCTGAACTATAGAGGAATCACGGTTGCAAGGGGCATGGGTGTGGAGGTGTCCAGTTCGGGTGTAGTCAGGGAGGGTGAGCTAGTAAAACTCGAATCGAAGATTACTGAGGGGTTTGACCTAGGCGGTTGGATGGAGAGGGCGCAGGAGTATTGCCTAGAGAAGGGTGTGACTGCGGTGTGCGACATTGGTCAACCGGATAACATAGAGTATTATTTTAGGAGGCCTCCGCTAATGAGGGTTGTTTTCTCACCTATTGGGTTAACGGGGAGGCGGTGGCGTACAGGTGGGGAGCTCGCCTCAAACCTTTACGCTGGGTTCACGAAGCTGTTCGCTGATGGCTCTATTGGTGCGCGAACAGCCGCAGTATCCTCGGGCTACGTGGACGGTGAGGGGGCGCCACACCTACTCTACACGGACTCACAGCTTGAGGCGATTTACAGTGAATCACTCAGCTCGGGGATGGAGGTGATGACGCACGCTATAGGGGACCTAGCCGTAAACCAGGTTATAAGGGTCTCCAAGAAGTTCAGGGGTAGGAGGCTTAGAGTGGAGCACAATGAGCTAGTAATCCCCGAGGAGTTGGAGGATGATGAAGTGGATATCGTGTGCAGCATGCAACCCAACTTCCTCCAATGGTCGGCTCCAGGAGGACTATACGAGAGAAGGCTTGGCCCACAAATACTATCGGTTAATAATCATTTTAGATGCCTCTTTGAGCGTGGTGTTAGGGTGGCCTTCGGCTCCGACTCGATGCCGCTTGACCCAGTGTACGGCATAAGCCTAGCACTCAACCCACCCCACCCCAAGCAGAAGCTAAGCCTGCAGGAAGCGATAACCTGCTACACGTACAATTCAGCCTACGCCAACCACCTCGAAACCCAGATTGGGTCAATAGAGGTGGGTAAAGCAGCCGACCTAGTCGTGATGGAGACCCAACCCAAGCTCAGAGTGGTTCAAAGCTACGTGGGTGGAGTAAGAATCACGGGGAGCTGAGCTGTTCAGGGTGAGCCACCCCGCCCCGAAGCACGAGGTCTTGGAAAGTGTATAATTACTATATTGTGGTAAGTGTTATATTCCTCAACGTGTCTATTTGTTTGGTTTGAGGATTCCGAAGGTTGTTCGGGAAAATCCATGGATGTGTGCGTCTTGTAAGGGGGTCAAACATCTCTGCGGTGTTTCACCGTGCCCGCTTATAGCGGAGGCTGCGAGCCTCTATAATGTGCGGGTCCAAGCGGGTGGGAGCATCTACGGCTCCTCGCCTCCCTCAGCATTCATGGGTGAGGCGGGCTACCCTATGATAATGGGTGGCCCCCTTGTGCCACTGGATAGTGGTGACACAGGGATCTACGAGGATTCATCCAAGTGGATTGACCTTGGCTTCCCTAAACTCATCGAGATGCGCCTCTCACTCGTGAGGCTCATGACTAAACTGGATGTTCACATCCAAACAAACACTGGCCTGCTTGGACGCGTCCAGGAGGTGGCTCTCGGCTCTAGGCCTGTAGACGTAGAGGCCCGACTCGGCTCCCCTCTGAGTGGTAGGCCGAGCTTCAGTTTCTACACTCCCCCAATGGGCTCCTCAGCTAGGCTTGAGTCAATAGTGTACGTATCCAACCCCTCAGTGCCCAAGGCGGTTGAACGTGTGGTGGGTGACCGTGACCTCCCAGCGGGGGAGGGTGTTGTCGAGCTTTGGCGCTCCGGTGTGAAGGTGGACCACACTCAGAGGCTGCTCTCCGCAGGCCTGCTGGGTAGGAGGAGAAAGCTTGTACCCACTAGGTGGAGTATAACCGCCGTTGACGACGTAGTCTCTAAGAGGCTTATAGAGAGGATAAGAAGTATGCCCACACTCGACGTGACAATGGCTGGCTTCCACAGGGCTCTTGGGAACTCCTTCGGAGTCATCCTAGTGGGGGGTAGGGGGTGGTGGTATGAGATGCTTGAGAGCTGGGCTCCATACGTTGGTGCTGCCTCAGATGAGTCATACTTGGTGCCCTCGGATTGGGAGGACCACCTTGGGAGGAGTACTTACGCGTCAAACCTCGGCGGCGCTTACTATGCCGCTAGGCTCGCTGTTGCAAGCCATCTTTATAGTGTGAACAGGCAAGCGGGGGTCTTCGTGTTCATGGAGGTGGACAGGGAGTGGCTTGCCCCGCTTGGGGTGTGGCGTGTCAGGGAGGGTGTTAAGCTCGCGCTCACCAAGCTGCGCTGCTTCGAAAACACGGGGGCGGCGCTTGAACACGTACTGGGGTTAATGAAGACCTCAAGGCTGAGCTGGCTGAGGGGAAGCACCCTACTCAGGCAGCTACTCGTAACCAGAACACTCGATGAGTTCATGGGTAAAGGTGGATAGACACATGGCTGACTTCCACCCCACCCTGAAGGGCGAGGGCTGCCGTTCCCCTGTCAGCCCAACGCGTTATGCTCCGCTTAGGGAACAACTGAGGGTGTGGGTCCCGTTGCCTTGGGTAGGTGGACGTCAACCATAGCGGGCCTACCGTTTTGAGCCACCCTGAGTGCCTCCTGAAACGCCTTCTCGAACTCTCCGATTGTTGTGGCTGTGGCGGA
>NZ_DATGKU010000015.1:0-18076 GCF_035294505.1 Chthonomonas sp.
ATTGGCTATCGGCGACTATGATAACGACGGACGCCTCGATGTGCTTATTGTAGATGCCGAAGGCGCTCCCCTGCTTCTCCACAACGAAACCCCTTCGGCAGGAAACTGGGTGCAGTGTCGTCTGCAAGGCACCAAGAGCAACCGGGACGGATTAGGGGCCTTGGTATGGGTGAGGACGGAGGAGGGCAAAAGGTACTTGCGGTTGTGCCAGACGGACGGTTCCTACATGTCGGCCTCGGATAAGAGGGTTCATTGCGGGGTAGGGAGTGCGAAGGTTGTGGACATCGAGGTGCGCTGGCCGAGCGGACAGGTAGATGCTTATCGGCAGATACCAACCAACCGCATCGTCTCTTTGACAGAGGGTAACATAAGAAAAAAGGAGAAGCTTTCATGACCAAGCCACGAGTGCGCATTCGCGATGTAGCCGAGGCGGCGGGCGTGTCGCCCACCACCGTCTCTTTGGTTTTTAACGGCCGCGCCCACTCCATTCCGGAGGCTACCAAACGGCATGTGCGCGAGGTGGCGCTGCGCATTGGCTACCGCCCTCATGCAACGGCACGCGCTTTGGCCACGGGGCGCACTCAACGCATCGGTGTCATCCTCAATACTCCCGACAGCCTTGTGTATCAATCGGCCTATCATAGCCCAATCCTTTCGAGCATTCTCGCCACCCTACCACGTTACGACTATAATATGGTGCTTCACTCGGCCCACTTTCCAGACTGGCAGTCGCAAGCGTCCGATATCCAGAGCGGTTTGGCCGATGGAGCCATCCTCATCGGCCGAGAAGGGGCCGACCCGCTCACTTTCGCTCTTCTCGAAAGCGGCTTCCCCATCGTCTGCGTCTCCTACCATGTAGACCATCCTGCCTGCTATTCGGTAGATTGCGATAACGAGGGCGGCGTGCAAATGGCGCTGCAACACTTCCTCTCTATAGGTCGCAAACGCATCTACTGTGCCATTCCTCAAACCGACAGTTCCTGGACGAGAGAGCGCACCCAAAGCGCCCTGCGCTTTGCCGAGCAACATCCCGAAATAGAGTTATTCATCGCCGATTGGCCCTCCATGCAGTCCCAGACTCCGGCGGAATGGATAGATGCCTTAAAGCGGCTACCGTTCACTCCCGATGCGATGCTGATCGACTCGGAATATATCGGTCGCACGTTCGTTGAAGCCGCCATCGCCGAAGGGCTGCGTATTCCAGAGGATATCGCCGTCATTACGATCAACTCCACCTATATCAGCGCCAATGCCCATCCGCCCATCACCTCTCTTTGGCAGCCACTCACCGAGATAGGTGCCACGGCAGTGGAGATGCTTGTTGCCCTCATCAACGGTCAACCGCCCAGAGAACGAATTCGCCGCTTCCCTATGCGTCTGGACGTTCGGGCCAGCACTGTGGGAGGGTAGGGTCAGTCAAACGGCCAGCATCAAAAATTTTTTGACAAGCCCTCAAAATTCCCCGTTGAACTGCTAGTTTGGCACGGAAATTGCAGTAAAGATCATCGAGTAGTCCATCAGCAATATCGTCTAACGTTGCTACCGCGCCTCTATAGCATGTTGTTCTGCAAAAGGCACGAGCTAATAAAGTTGCACACCTATCTCTGATGCTGTAATGATGTGCCTTCACTGATGTGCCTTCACCTAACGAAAGGAGAACAAATCCATCAAAGCTTAGGAGGTCAACCATGCAAAGGCGATCGCTTTGGAAACGGCTTCTGCAGGGTAGCTGGCTGTTAGCCGGGCTGCTATTTGGCAGTCTTTTCAACCCCTTGCCCACCCAAGCGCTTTCAGGAGCATCTCCCTCAGAGCCTGTCGTCCCTATTGCGACGTTCGCCGACGATGGCGAGCAGTTGGTAAACGTCATTCAAGGTAATGACGGCATGTTGTACGTCACTTGCAATAACGGAGGCGCCCAAGGAAAGGGCGCGATCTTCAAAATGCGAACGGATGGCTCTGGCCTTACGGTCATCCATAGCTTCAGCGGCAGCGATGGCCAATCTCCAAATGCCCTCATTCAAGGGAATGATGGGGCCTTGTACGGTACAGCAGCCCAGGGTGGCAGTGGAAGTGCCGGAACTATCTTTCGAATGAACACCGACGGCACAGGCTTTACTGTGCTCTATAACTTTTCTGCGCCGAACAGTAATGAACAAAACGCAGATGGAGCCTATCCCGTCGCCGGACTTGTTCAAGATTCCCGTGGTGTACTCTATGGAACGACATCATCGGGCGGAACGAATGGAGATGGAGTGGTTTTTAAGATTGACCCGCATACCGCTAACTCCTACACCGTTCTCCATACTTTCAGCGGGAATGACGGTGCCGCGCCACAAACATCTCTTACGTTGATGGGCAGTACGCTCTATGGGACAACGGCGGGCGGCACTACAAGTGGCGCCGGCGAGATATTCTCCATCAACACAGATGCTACCAACTTTCAGATACTCTACGCTTTCACCGGTGGTATTGACGGTTCCGATCCGGCAAGCCCTCTGCTTGCCGGCCCTAACGGGGTGCTCTACGGTACGACCTATTCTGGAGGGTACAACGGCAACGGCGTTATTTTTCAGATTGATACGAATAACAACGCCTTTTCCGTGCTCTATACCTTCTCGGCTGGTCAGACGAACGGTGATGGTGCTAGTCCCATAGGAAGCCTCGCCCTAGATTCTGCCGGGCGATTGTATGGAACCACCTCATTCGGCGGCACTAACGGTAATGGAACTGCCTACCTCTTCGATCCCAATACTGGCGCCTTTGTGCCGCTCCATGACTTTGGTGGCTCGAATGATGGCCGCGATCCGTTTGGAGGTGTCCTCCTCGGCATGGATGGAAATCTCTACGGGACCACGCGCTTCGGAGGACTGGGTGATAATAATGGAGGCACCGTCTACTCAATTACAGTAGGGTTCGATGAAAATGGCAACTTAGTCACAAATGAATACAACCTCCGCTATATATCCGGAGAAAATAACAACGGCCGCTTTCCTTTTGGCGGTGTGATTCAAGGGAAAGATGGGATGCTCTATGGAACAACCTATTCTGGAGGCCGCTATGGAGATGGAACTGTTTTCAAGGTAAGTCCAGATGGCTCTAACTTCCAAGTGCTCCACGATTTCAGCGGCACGGATGGAGCCTTTCCCGCCGCAGGTCTCTGTTTAGGTTCAGATGGCGCCCTCTATGGCACCACCAATATGGGAGGTCAATTCGGTAAGGGGGTGATCTTCAAAATCTATCCCGATGGATCCGGTTTCACGGTGCTTCACGATTTTACGGCGCTCGATCCAAGTGGGCACAACTCCGACGGCGCTAGCCCCGTTTCACCTCTCGTACAAGGCAATGACAACCTCTTCTCCGGTTCAGGAAGCTACCTCTTCGGCGTGGCCGGCGGCGGTGGTAGCAACGGGTCAGGTGTGATCTTCCGGATTCGCTTGGATGGCACAGACTTCAGTGTCATCCACAATTTTGCCTATGCCGATGGTTCAGGCCCCTATGGCGGCCTTATCCAAGGGCAAGACGGCGCTCTCTACGGCACAACCCCCTATGGCGGTGCCAATGCAGACGGAGTGGTCTACAGGGTAAACCCAGATGGGTCGTACTTCAACGTGCTCCATAGCTTCGATGGTTCCGATGGCGCCCTGCCCGACGGCAACCTCGTTCAACTGCCGGACGGCACCCTCTGTGGAACGACCGCCTACGGCGGTGGCAACCATACGGGATATAACATCGGTGCCGTGGATGATGGGGTTGTCTTTAGTCTCCAACCTACGGTCACCAACTCCCAATTCACCGTCATCTACAACTTCAACCAGAACAGCGGAGCCAATGGTGCCAACCCCTTCGGAGGCCTCGTGTGGTACAAGGGCTACCTCTATGACGCAACGACCGCTGGCGGCAGCAATAACGATGGGGTTATCTTCCGTGTTGCCCCAAGCGGTGCAAGCTTTGCCAAACTGCATGACTTCTCAGGCCCAGATGGCGTCATGCCCTTCCTCTCTAATCCAGGTTTTCTCGTGGGCAAGGACGGCGAGCTTTACGGCACCGTGGCGTTTGGAGGCACCCAGTCTAACGGCGCTGTCTATCGCATTGGCCCTCAAGTCCTCTTCCTTAACCCAAACATCGCTCCGGCCAACACGACCAACCTCACCATCAATGTGTTCGGCTCCGGCTTCAACCCTCTTGATACGGTGTTGTGGAATGGGCAGTCGCTGCCCACTACCTACGTTAGCTCGAATCAACTGCAAGCGACCCTCTCCAACACCGGCGGTCAGGGCAGCGATAAGGTGCAGGTTTATGACCCGGTGCTTGGCGTTACCACACCCCCGCTCCTCGTCCTCGTAGGCGTCGCTCAACTGCACCTGCAGGTCATCTCCATCATCCGTGATGCAGGCGGCCAGGTGGAGATCGCACTGAGCTTCACCAATACAGGAGGGGCCAGTCTTTCTAACCTCACTATCAACAGTGCCAAGCTACACGGCTCGCCCGCAATCTCGGGCACGGGAATTGTCGGCAATGGCAATTTGTCGCCCGGCCAAAGCATTTCCGTAACGCTGGTTTTCCCCGCCTCGGTGCCATCCGGCCCCACCCTGCTGAGCCTCAGCGGTAGCGATAGCAGCGGTGGCTTTGGCGGGAACTTCCGAGTAAGCGTGCCCTAACCCTTTGGCCCTTCATGACATGGAACCGCCATGGCGGTTCACTTTAGGGGATATGCCAGTGGCATATCCCTCTTTTTTTAAAAAAGCCTGAAAAACTTTGTTGACAACCACCGATGGCTCTGTTATAATAATGCTATCTGCTAATAAACCGGCGCTACGAAAAGCCATAGGATTTTTACCTGGAAAACCCACTGCAGTTTTATAAACAATTTGTTCGTTTGCTGAGCGTTTTCTTTCGGTGTGTCAGAGGAGGGTCACACCTATGGAGTTGTTTCTGTTTCGTAGCGCCTTAGGGCTTGGCGGCGTCGGCGTGATTGCCGCCCTGCTGTTGTCGTGGCCGGTGCTTAGCCGGCAAAGTCCACGTCCTAATCTGCCGCGCAGCTATCTCGTTGCCGCCATCGGGATTGCCGTGCTCGGCGAGCTTTTGAGCTTTGCGACACATACCCCACACACGCTCGTCCACGGGTTCAGCCTGGGCTACCTTCTTGGAACCGTCGGCGCTTTGCTTGGCTTTTGGGTTCAACACCGAAGCGCTGTCGAAGAGCCTTCTATCCCCATCGGGGGCGCCTCCATCGACTCACCTTCTCAAACTGCGCCTTACTTTCTTGCTCTGGCTGCAATGGCGGTTCCCTCTCTCTGGATGCGCAACAGCCTGCCCGATGCGCATTTCGGAGTGGTCATCGGTTGGTTCGTATCTACCTTCCTCACCGCCATCGGCACCGCCAAAGAGGGCGCAATGGGGCAGAGACTGTGGCTTAACCAGATAGCCGGCCTGGGCTTTGTGCTCGCTTTGCTTCTGTTTGCTGTTGCCGGAGAATATCGCAATCCAACGCGGTTCGGGGCAAGCCCCGCCCCTGTCCACTGGAGCGCCATCGGCTTTGCCCTCGCCGATACCACCCTTTGCCTGCTCTTTCTCCTCTCTCTACCGTTTGCCGGTTTGGGCAAACTAGCCGGTCGTCTACGATGGCTCAAAGAGCTTCCCACACAAGCCGAGGCCGCGCGTCTGCTGCGTGTGATGATCGGAACGGTTCTCATGCTTATCGCCTTTCGCTTTATCGGCTCGAAAGTGATGGATCATCCTCCGTTCCTCCTCCTAAGCGCCATCGGCAGCTTCGGAATGCTCCTCGTTTGGTGGCTTCTCGAAGCCGGCAAACTTCGTTCACAGAATGGGGCTTGGGCCTGGGCTTGGCAGGTAGGGGCGCTAAGCGCTCTGCTTGTGTTGGTTGGATATATGGCAGCCTACCAACTTCTGGCCGGGTTTGGTATTGGTGTGATGTTGATGGCTGCCTGGTTTGTTATCGCCGCGCGTATTGCCTCTACCAGCCTCGCCGAATATCCTCTCCGCGTCAGCACACTAACGCAGATGATTCTTATCGGCCTCTTCGCCACGTTGCTAGGCCTCTATCGTCTCTTCCTCATTCGCTATAGCGAAGACCTCTGGCATCGCGATCTAGCCGACCATTATGCCCTCTTCGGGTTTTTAGTGGGGGTTCTCGCCCCACCGCTCGTGCAAGGCTATCTGCTCTCTTGGGCGCATTTTGACCGCACAAAAACCCTCCCGCTCTATCATCTGCTGCTCACCGGCCTGCTTACGTTGCTCA
This sequence comes from Chthonomonas sp., assembly GCF_035294505.1. Lineage (NCBI taxonomy): Bacteria > Bacillati > Armatimonadota > Chthonomonadia > Chthonomonadales > Chthonomonadaceae > Chthonomonas > Chthonomonas sp. Next base: position 6,260 of record NZ_DATGKU010000015.1, read on the forward strand.
TCCCCGGCCTTGTCTTGCTGATCTACGGTTCAAAGTGCGTCGAAGGCCTGTTTTTTGGGCTGGCCCTTACCGCCCTCCTGCCTCTGTTCCAGCCGAATGGCGAGCAGAAGGAGGCCTACCCAACGCTGTACAGCCTTTTGCCAACCCTCTTCGCTACAGCCATGATGCTCGCCATATTGCAGTGGACACAAACGGTTTTGCCTTTGGCCGACTTTGCTCGCGAAGAGAAGATTCGCATTGTGTTGCTCGCCACGGGCTTTCTGGTTCTGGCAACATTTGCCGGAGAGCTGGGTAGCTATCTGCATCAAGGCCGACGCCCTCCCCCTCAAGGCCGACGCCCTCTCCCTCAAGGCCGACAGGCAAAACCCGACACCCATTCATGAGGAGCGCCCCCGATGGAAACGAAGCAACCCTCTTCCTTTTGGCATCTCCTCCCCGTAGCGCTTGCGCTCGCGCTCATTGGGCTTGGGCTTTCCTATCGCATCTACCAGGATACACCTATTGGAGGGGTTACCGGAACCGTCTGGCTGAGCGATCTTCATAAACCGATTGCCGGGGCCGAAGTGGTGCTTACCCCTACCGGCAACACCCCTTACCGCCATCGGCTACGCACCATCAGCAACGCGCATGGCAAGTTTCTCCTCTCGCGCGTGCCCACCGGAGATTACGATATCTCTGCCGACACGCCGGCCCACAGCATTGAGATAAGCCGCATCCACGTGGGCGAAGGGGCGCTTACCCCCGTCACGCTGTTTTTACAACGCAGCCTCCCCCGATTTGACATGGTGCAGCGCCGATGGGTCTTTGGCACAAAAGAGCGCGGCCGATTCGCCGTACGTGGCTATGTAAGCGACACAGCACCTCCGGGCAAAGACTCGTATTATGTGCAGGTCTATCGTACAAAACTATCCCAAATCCTACAAAACCAGCAACTTGCCTCCGACCTAGACGCGCTAAGCTATTCAGACATAACCTCCGCTACGCGCCATCTTACCTCCCTCCTACACCCTACCACAATGCCCGCTCCCAAACTCGTTTTCGAGAAAGAGGTTGCCATCGGTAGGCCTGACGTTGAAGGTTTTTTCTATAAGCGATTCGTCCTTCCGCCGCTACCTCCCGGTCTCTATATCCTCAGCCTTCGCCATCAAAAGGATCGCGTTGGGGGTTGGCTGCAGATCAGCGATATGGCCATGGTGCTCAAGCAGGCCGACACACAAACCCTCGCTTATGTGGTGGATATGCCGAGTGGGGATCCGATCCCGCATTGCACGGTGCGATGCTATCATGATAACGAACTGCGTCTGCAAACCGCAACGAACCAAGACGGCCTGGTACTCTTCACCGATCCCCAGTCTCCCTCCACCGAAAGCCAGTTTTTTGTGGCACAACGTGGCAACGATGAGGTTGTCGTAAAAGGAGTTCACTACTATTCGGGCCGCAACGGTCTCTATACTGTCTGCACCTACACCGATAGACCTCTCTATCGGCCCGGACAGACCATCTACTTTAAGGGCATTGTGCGTCGTAGCCGGCTAACGCCTGTGGTGACCGGCGACTCGAACGGTGGCTCCGCATGGAGCTATGTGCTCCCTCCTCCTCGCACTCCGGTATCCGTAGTGATGAGCGATCCTAAAAACATCCAGGTGTATAGCCAAACCCTCTACACCAACAGCTTCGGCGCTTTTCATGGCCAGGTACCCCTGCCAAAAGAGGCTGTTACTGGCACCTACACTCTCGTCGTCCAGATGCCCGACGATTCGGTAAGCTATACCAAAGATGTGATCGTGGCCGCCTATCGCAAACCTGAGTTTCAGGTAACCCTCACTCCGGATCGCCCGCTCTATGTGCGGGGCGAGCCAATTCACCTTCACGTCCATGCCGCCTATTTCTATGGAGCGCCGGTAGCCAACGCCGCCCTCTCCTACCAGGTGTTCAACCAGAGCAGCCCGCAGGAAAACGACGAAAACAACCTTTTCCCCGACTCGCCCGACGTGGATGAGGCCCAAAGCGAAGGCTATTATGGCAGCCTAGAACATGAAGGAAAAGCAACCCTCGACTCAAACGGCGACGCCGTCATCAGCGTGTCAACCAAACCCAGCAACTCCTTCTCGTTCCTTCCGCAGCAAGAGTTTGTTAACTTCGACATCATCGTTACCATCAACAACCGCCAAGCGGAGCAGCAGTGCGAGGTTCCCGTGGTCTCCGGCGACTATGCGCTCCAAGTGCAGCCCACAGGCTACTTCTGCCTACCTAACCACCCCATAAGCGTTTTGGCAACGGTGCACACCTGGCAACAACAGGTCGTTTCGCAACAGCCGGTAGACCTAGAACTCGCCTACGAGCAGTGGGGACGTGGTGGGGAGTATCATCGTTCCCTGTGGACGACCTTGCACGCCATCACCGATGCCCAAGGGCAAGCCATCTTCTCTTTCAAACCGCCCCATGCCGGCAGTCTCCAGCTGATTTTACGTACCCACGACGCCAAAGGCCGTTCCATGGAAACCACCGACAGCATTGAGGTGTACGATGCAGCCTACGAAGGCTCCTCTCTCGATACAAGCACCAATCTCACCCTCTTCACCGACAAGCAAAGCTACACCCCCGGCGAAACGGCGCATCTCTTGCTGGTCAGCCCCATTGTGCGGCACAAAGTGCTTATCACGTTAGAAGGCGATCGCATCTATCGCGCCTTCACGGTCGCTATGTCTCAACACAGCCTGGTAGTGCCCATACCCATCCTCAAGGAGTATGGCCCAAACGTCTCCATCGCTGCCTGCTATCTCGCCGCCGAGGGGTCGGGCAACACCAGCATCACCGTCCGTATCCCCATTCCGGACAAACGCCTTTTTGTTACCCTCCAACCCGATCATCCTCCCTATGGCGACCAGCCCCCGCTTTACCTGCCAGGCAGTCGTGTGACGTATCATATTCACGTCTCCGACGCTCATGGAAGGCCGGTAAAAAGCGATCTATCGTTTGCCGTAGTGGACGAGGCGCTCTTTAAGCTCCAAGAAGAATCGCTCGATGTCGTTTACCGAACTTTCTATCCCTATCGCGAGAACTCGGTGGCCACATCATTCTCGAACGACACCGTAACCTTAGGAAGCGAACAAAAGGCGGCCAGCACCATTCAGATACGCCGCAGGTTCGCCGATACCGCCTTCTGGGCACCCGATGTGCTTACCGACTCGAGCGGCAATGCCGTCGTTTCCTTCACTGTGCCGGATAACCTCACCACATGGCGTGCAAGCGTCATCGCGCAAACCCCAAGCACCCAGTTCGGGTGGCAAATGGCCAAATTTCAGGTCTCGAAGCCGTTTCTGTTGCAAATGCAACTGCCACGCCTCCTTACCCAAGGCGATACGGCCACCATAACGGCCACCGTACGCAACGATACCGGCCTACCCCAAAATGCTATCGTTCGGCTGCAGGCTGCAGGCCTCCAAATTCAAGGGGCTGTCCAACAGCAGATTCACATAGAAAACGCCCAACAGGCCACGCTCTCCTGGCAAATTACGGCGCCCATGTTCGGCGCGGCAAAACTTACGGCAACGGCCTGGACTGTGCCCGCCTCCACCGGCAGCCCATCGTTTAACGATGGTGTAGAACTTCCCCTCACGGTTCGCCCCTTCGGTCGCACACAGATCGCCTCTTATTCCGGGGAGGTTGCCTCCGGAAACCCGCAGGTTGAGGTATTTCGCCTCAACCCTCAAACCGTTCTCTCGGCCACCCAAGTGAAAGTACATATCATTCCTTCATTGGCCACCGTTTTAGAGGATAGTGTGGACGCAATCAATGCCTATCCGTATGGCTGTGTGGAGCAGACGGCAAGTGGTCTTATTGCCAACCTGGTGGCTGCCAGAACGCTTCCTCGGCTCGGCATTCGCGTTTCGCCGAATACAAACTCCACCATTACGGAAAATATCGCGCGGCTCTATCGCCTGCAACACGACGATGGCGCCTGGGGCTGGTGGCAGTACGACGATGACGACCCTTGGATGACCGCCTATGCGCTTGAATCTCTTCTTCTCGCCGTGCGCTTTGGCTACCCTGTTGCCCAACAGGTGATAGATAATGGAGCAAAAGCAGCTATTGCAATTTTGCCAAAAACGTCCCTCGATGTGCAGCCTTTCGTTCTCTATGTGCTAACGCAGTGCGGGCATCGAGGGCTGGTTGCTAAAGCACGCCCGCACTTTATCCTCTCCGGTCTCTCCTCAGAAAACCTGGCCTATACCGTGTTGATTGATAAAGCTCTCGGTCGTAACCCAAACGATTCGCTGAACGCGCTTCTTCGCCGGGAGAAAATGGAAGGGGCGTTAACGCATTGGGAGGGACAGACGATATCCGGCTTCTTCTATGCCGATTCAAACTACACAACGCTCTTAGCCCTCCAGGCGCTTCTTGCGGTCGCCCCACAAAACCCCCAGATCGAGTCGGGCCTTCGCTGGTTCCTTCTCCGACATGCCGACTCGTACTGGATGAACACGCGCGACATGGCCGTTGCCATTCGCTTTCTCGGGGACTATCTCCTCCAGAAACGGATGCGCAGCCCAACCGGCAACCTTGGCATCTCCGTAAACGGCCATCCTGTTGCCCAAGTTCCGCTAAGTGCCCACATGCCTCTGCGCGATGTGGCGGTGCCTTCTGAGCTATTACGCCCCGCCAAGAACACGGTGGAGCTGCAGCTGGGTGAAGGAAGCAGCCCGATCTTTTACACCCTGGATGTGCGCAGCGTTGAGGCCACCCCAAACGGTCAGCCGCTACCGTCGCTTAAGCTGCCCGGCTTTCAGTTGACGCGCACCTATTATCGCCTCTCCGACAAAGGGGAACTGATCCCGACCAACGATCGCTTTGCCCCCAACGAATCGATTCTGGTGCGCCTGAGCTTTGTGGTGCCGAAAGACATGAGTTATGTGATGATCGAAGACCCATTACCGGCCGGTCTAGAGGTTACAGAGCGCGGCACAGCCGATGTGGAAGGCGACTGGGACTACTGGTTCTCCAGCATGGATATCCGTGATGATAGGCTCACCTTCTTTATTCGCTCTCTATCAAAGGGGAAGCATATAATTGACTATCATCTGCAGGCACAGACCGCCGGCCGTTTTACCGCTTTGCCCACACGGCTCCAAGCGATGTACGACCCGGATACGGAGGTTGAAACCGGTTCAGACAGGGTGGAGGTGCGATAATGCGATTGGCAGATGCCTTTGGTCTCGGTCTGTTTGTGTTGGCAAGCGGCTACGGTCTGCTGCAGATCGCCGCGACAGCCCCACCCAAAGAGGTTCGTATTTCTGGCTATATCACCAGCTTGCGAGGCAGAAGCCCCGCGCAACGCCGAAACGCTCGCCTTGCTGCATGGGCAGTTAACGGCACGGTGATACCGCCGGGTGGCCTTTTCTCTTTCGATAAACGGGTCGGCTCTTGGTCGGCAGACCAGGGCTATGTGCAGGCTCCGGTGAGCTATGATGGCGAACTGGTCAATGCAGTGGGAGGAGGGGTGTGTCAAACTTCTAGTACGCTCTACAATGCGGCATTGCTTGCCGGCATGCAGATTGTAGAGCGGCATTCACACCATTTTTGCCCGGAATATGTGCCTCCCGGGCGCGATGCGGCCGTGGCACAAACGCTGATAGACCTGCGTTTCAAAAACCCCTATCCGTGGCCGGTTCGCATCGAGTGCCGAGCCACCCAGGACATCCTAGAGGCGAGCTTTTGGGCGCCAAAGCAACCGCCACTCCAGGCTCATGTGGAGACCCAAATACTCTCCGTCACCCAACCCCGACGTAAAGCTTTTATCCTGCCGAACAATCGGGGGTATAGACAACACGCCCGACTTCTTTCCGTAGGGGTGCCAGGTTATCGAGTCATCACGTACCGCACCTACACGCGGTTCGACGGCACCATCGTCCGCCGGGAACGTCTTAGCGATAGCACCTATGCCGCTGCCGATCGCATTATCGGCATCTACCAACCGTCATCAGAATAACTGCGCCTAGCTCTGTCGGCCGGCGGGGCTTCTTGTAAACTTTTGAAACGCAGAAAGTTTCGAGTCCGTCTACCAAACTAAAAAAACTACTTGCGCTAAAAGCAGGTGTTTGATATAATGGACGCGATAAATTTTGCGCTTCTTGCGCCCTAAAAGAGATTAGAAACAGACTAGTAGAGACCAGCCTAGAACAGGGTTGTGGTGTACTAGCCCCCCGCTGTGCATTAGGGGCGAGAAAGAGTGCTTTAGGAAGGACAAAGAAAGGGGCTTTTATCCATGCGAGACCTACTGACCAAGTCATTGCGCCATCTCGTGCTGCTTAGCGGCATCCTGGCGCTCGTCCTATCGGCTTACAAGGCCACGGGGCAAACGCCGTTAAAGCGCCTACCAGGGCACCTACCGGCGATCATCGCGCGCTCCACGCCCGTTGGGGTGGTGCCGCCTACCCAACCCCTTCATCTCATGCTTGTGCTGCAGATCCCCGATCAGAAAAAGCTAGACGACTATATAAAGCGCGTCTACACCCCAAACGATCCTCTCTATCACCACTATCTTACTCCGCAGCAGTTCGGAGATATGTTCGGTCTCTCCCAAGCCGACTACAATCGTGTGATTAACTGGGCGAAATCGCAAGGTTTTCAGGTGACGCAAACCTACAAGAACCGTCTTCTACTTGGCATCACCACGTCGGCAATGAAAGCCCAAAACGCTTTCCATGTAAAACTGCGCCAGTACACCGGCCCGGATGGCAGCAAGTTCTACGCGCCCGATAGCAACCCTACCGCACCGCCTGTCCCCATTGTAGGGATCATAGGGTTGGATAATGCGGCAAAACCAAAACCGCTTCTCCAGTTCCCTGGCGGTTTTGGGCCACCGCCAACCGTTGGAAGCCCCTATCCCCCCATTCAAGGCGGCCCATTGAACCCCATCGGCACCCCTCCGATCTACACAGGCCCAAAGCCTCTGAACGTCGGCACCGGCCCCGTCGGAGGTCTAGCCCCTCAGGACATACAGACAGCCTATAGCCTGACCTCTGGGGTTCCCTACGGTGACGGTCAGATACTGGGCCTTGTAGAGCTAGACGGATACGCCGCCTCGGACATTACTCAGTACATTAATCAGTTCCAACTCCCAAACTCTCCTGTGCTCAAGAACATTTTACTCGATGGATTTAACGGCAGTCCGAGCGGGACCGGAGGGCAAGCCGAGGTTACGTTAGACATAGACATGATGCTGGCGCTGGCCTACAACGCCGCGAAAATCCTCGTCTATGAATCCCCAAACAGCCTAACAAGTTTTCTCGATAATTTCGCCGCCATTGCCAACGATGATATAGCTACTTCGATATCCTGCTCATGGGGACTCGCCGAAGACCTCACACCGTTAGTGGCTTTGATAGCTGAGAACTATACGTTCTCTCAAATGGCGGCGCAAGGCCAATCTTTCTTCGATGCAGCGGGTGATAATGGCGCTTTTGATGACGGTTCTACCCTCAGTGTGGATGCACCCGCCGATCAACCGTATGTAACCGGCGTTGGCGGTACAACACTCAAAACCAACGGACCCGGCGGGGCCTATGTCTCTGAGACCGTCTGGAACAACGACGTTATTGACGGTGGCGGTGGTGGCGGCGGAGGCATCAGCATCCACTGGGCAATACCTAGCTATCAATCCGGCTTCATTTCACCTGCCTCCTTAGGCTCTCCTGCTCTAAGAAACGTTCCAGACGTTGCGTTGGATGCCGACCCCAATACGGGCTATGATATCTATGTGGCTAGTTTTGGCGGTTGGTTTACCGTCGGCGGTACGAGTGCTGCAGCTCCTCTTTGGGCAGCCTTTATTGCCGATGTAAATGCAGGACGAGCGCAAGCGCATCAAAACTTCATCGGCTTTGCTAACCCGGCACTCTACAATATCGCACGAGATAGCACAAAATATGCGAATGACTTCCATGACATTACCACTGGGGATAATGGCTTCTATCCGGCCGTTCCGGGCTATGATGATGCTTCGGGACTTGGTAGCTTCAATGGAGTCAATCTCTATACAGAGTTAGTACAACCACCTTCTCCTACCAACCTCATCGGTAATCCCGGCTTTGAAAATGGCTTTGACCCAAGCCCATGGATAGCCACACCGGGTGTCATCTCGGATAGCCTACTAGAACCTCCTCACTCCGGTTATTGGGATGCATGGCTGTGTGGCTATCCCCTGCCACATACCGATATCCTTGAACAGTATGTAACTATTCCTGGTTCTGTCTCCACTATCACCCTCTCCTTCTACCTCCACATAGACACGGCCAACACGGCCACAACACCGGAGGATACCCTCCAAGTGGAGATACTGGACATAAACGGCAAACTGCTTGATCTCGTCCAAACCTTCTCCAACCTCAACGCCAACACAGGCTATACACAGGAAACCTTCTCGCTACCCACCTCGCTGGCGGGTCAAACGGTTATCCTTCGCCTTGCGGGCACGCAAACCACTTTCGCTCCCACGAGCTTCGTAGTGGACGATTTCTCGTTGATAGCTAAATAGTTCCTCTACTCTGGGCGGCCATCTCTACGTAGAGATGGCCGCTTTTTTGTTGACGACAGAGCCAAAGATGACGTACAATGCCTAACAAACGCACTTCCATAAAAAGGAGGCCTTTTTGAAATACAAAGCACCCCCCTACATGTACGACGTGTTGCCCTACCCGCCCGCGCAAGAGCCCTGGCTCTATTCGGCAAAATGGCGCTATGTGGAACGTACCTTCCAAAACCTTTGCCGTCGCTACGGCTATCGCGAAATTCGCACGCCCATTCTCGAACAGACGGAGCTTTTTACCCGCAGCATCGGCGAAACCACCGACATCGTTAGCAAAGAGATGTTCACCTTCACCGACCGAGGTGGCCGCAGCCTCACCTTAAAACCGGAGGGAACAGCACCCGTCGTCCGTGCCTGCATCGAGCATGGCCTCTTTGCCCAATACCCTCTTCTCAAACTCTACTACACCAGTCAGAACTTTCGCTACGAGCGCGGCCAAAAAGGACGCTACCGCCAACACGAGCAGCTCGGCGTGGAGGTGTTCGGCTCGACGGACCCGGCCATAGATGCCGAGGTCATTACTCTTGCCATGGACTTCTATCGCGCGTTGGGCATCGCAGAGTTAGCCCTGCATATCCATACCGTCGGCACCCCGGAGGCACGTGCCCGCTACCTCGAAGCCCTGCGAAACTATGTGCGCCCTTATCTTAGCCAAATGAGCCAGGAAGCCCAAAGGCGCTTCGAGCTGAACCCGCTGCGTATGCTCGATACCAAAGACCCCAAAGAAAAAGAGATTCTTGCCGAAGCCCCCAAACTGCTTGACCATCTTGACGCTCAAAGCCGCGACCATTTTGAGAGGTTGCAGGAATATCTGAATGCGCTCGAAACCCCCTTCGTGGTAGACCCCATGCTGGTGCGCGGTTTTGATTACTACACCGGCACCGTGTTTGAAGTGAAAGGCAAAGGGCTTGGCGCACAGGATGCACTCTGCGGTGGCGGACGCTACGACCGCCTTGTAGAGGAGTGCGGAGGGCCTCCGACGCCCGGCATCGGCTTTGGACTAGGTGTCGAGCGCTGCTTGCTCACGCTGGAAGCCCTCTCTATCTCGTTGCCCATCGAGCCAGAAAACCCGGAGGTTTTCCTCGTTCTGCTGGGCGATAGCAGCCGCCTGCGCCCCATAGCCGTTCGCCTCCTCCACGATCTCCGCGCAGCCGGCATAGGCGCCGATATGGACTATCAAGGGAGAAACTTCAAGAAACAGTTAAAACGTGCCGACGATCTGGGCGCCCCTTATACCCTGCTTATCGGTGAGGACGAGCTGGCTCGGGGCGTGGTGGCCCTCCGAAATCAAACGACTCGTGAGCAGCAGGAGTTGCCACTGCACAACATCGTCGCCCATATAAAAGAGCGGCTTAATCAAGGCTGAATCGCCATGCTGAAAACGCTATGGGGTGTATGTAGGGGTAGGCACGAGGCCTACCCCTATCTGGACATGGTTTGAACAACAGCGGACCTGTGCCCGCCCCCTATTTTTGTATCTGCCAAGTCTCAACGCAATACGTTGAGCGCATTAGGGGCGACGCATCGTTGTTGCTGCGCCTCCGGCGCCAATGCGCCATAGGTCTACCCCATCCATACGCACCCCCACTTTACCATCCCAATAGAAGCGCGTCTCTAAGGAACCGCCAGGGTGATGGAAAAGGAGAGGAACGTAAACATAGCGATCGGTGGGCAGCTCCGATAGCCGTACATCGCGCTGGGCAAGCACCGGCACCCCACCTCCTACACAGCTATCTACCAATCCTATCGAGCCTTCCTGATCACCGACACGCTCCATACGGAACAGCGCCAAGTAGTCTCCTGCAGGCATCGGCACGTAGGGGCCGAAGATTGCATGCCCCGGCACATCTTTGCCGGGCTGCACTTGCCAGGCCTCACCCCCTATTGCCGCTGGGTCTGAAACCATCGCCCCCGTCTCATGGGCCAAGGCGCCTATGGCGAAATGAGCAACGTAGCTCAACGTAGGCGGTGTTGCCTCATTGGCCCGAATCGCCTCTAGACCACCCACGATCTCCGAAGGCTCAATGGAACGCAGCCGCACCGTTCTCTGCTGGACGGGGCCGCCAACCACCGAGGTTTCGAACTGCACCGTATCCGCTTGGGGTATGCCGCTAATGCTTACGGGGACTTTTACATCCGGCGCTAACCCGTTCAGCTCTCCCTCCAAGCTAACGTTTGCCATACCGCCTGTCACGCGAACCTGTGCGGACACCGGATGCGATTCCACATTCTCTAAGGTGCACTGAAACCGCAAAGGCAGGCCCACAATGCGCACAATAAGGTCTGGACAACTTACGAGAAGCTTCTCCTGTTTGAGATACTCGCGGTAAAGCGCCCCTAGCGCATCAGGTCGAACCACCACATAGTCGTCGCCAAGCCGCTTCATGATCTCCGGCAGCATGGAGAGATCGGTAAACCAGTTGAGAGCAAATAGGTGGAGAAAGGCCGGGCGACGTTTCGGTGTAAAAGTTTTTATCTGCTCCACCAACGAATCGATCTGCTCCTCACGCGACAGTTGGCCGTTCCAATTGGTTACCGCATGAAACACCGGCAGGTTGCGCACAATGGGGTAGGTTGCCTCATCATAAGAATCTACACGCCGCCCGTAGTCAGGAAAGAGCGCCTGCAGCGCGGGAATGTCTTCGGCGTAACGGTCTAACAGCGAGTCGTGTGTAATGCCCATGATCCAGCCGTCTACGATATCCATATGACGGTAGCCTTCGGCCGTTTGATACAAGAAGCGGTCGAAGACCTCCTGACGATAAGGCGCTTTATAGCGCGCCCCAAACGAATCGGGATAGGTATAGCCGATGCCGGAGACAGCCCCTACGAACTGATCGTTCGGCGTGGCCGTCTGGTAGTAGTAGTTCGCGATATCGGGCATAAGCAGCCAGGAAGAGGGGGATATAGACCAGCCGATAGGCATGGTGCCCCGTACTGGGCTTTTCCAGAGCGCCGGGAAGTTGAAAACACTTAGCACCGGCAGGTTATCGCCATCGGAGATGATCCAAGAGACGTAGACTTTGCTTGGGTCTAACTTAGGTGGCGCCGGATGGCGCTGATGAAAATTCGGGAGCCGAATGCCAGAATGTACGCTGAGGTTGCTGCAGTCGGTGCTGCCAACAAGATAGCGCCCGAACTCGGCAAAGAGGGTTACACCGGGGCCTTCGCCAACCCCAACGTCCTGCCCTGCATAGGGATAGCTGATGACCGGGGCATCTGCCGGCATTTTG
>NZ_DATGKU010000016.1:0-2058 GCF_035294505.1 Chthonomonas sp.
GAAACGGTTCTGGCCGCTGAGGCGTTTATTGTGTCTTACTTGTTGAAGAAAGGGGGCTAGTGTGGTTAGTGTCCAGATGACAGCGTATCAAAGGAAACCGCCAATGAACTTATTGGTCTCCCCTCTCCCTGATAGGGGGAGTGGGGGTGGGGGTTGTAGAAGCAGACAGCGATGCAGCGGCCAGGGAACGAGATGATTAAGGAAACGGTGCTGGCCGCAAAGGCGCCGTCCGCGAGGACGCCCACTGCCAGGTGCCCCTCTCCCGAATCGGGGGAGGGGCGGGGGGGTGGGGGCTGTAAGGGGAGGCCTTGACGCCGAAACGCCGGTGCCACTGTCAACTTACTCTCAAAACAAAAGCCACATACAATCCTATTCCGAGGAAGTCAACACCTATATTCATTCTCTCATGCCATGGCGTGGATCCCTCTCTCGAAACCACATCGTAGGCAGGAATCGGCATCGAACAAGGAGAAGAAACACATAGGAACATCCAGACCGCTTTGGAGGATAGTAATGAGATTTGCGCTTTCATCTCTAGGCCTATGCCTACTTGTGAGCCTTATCGGCGCTGGCGCCGCAGAGGCAAGACGCCCCCCAACACCCGACCCTACTTATGGTTTGCCTATCCCTAAATCCGTTCGCTTCGCAACCTCCACGCAACAGCCGGTAAAGTGGATATGGGCAAATCATGTGGCGGATAATCAGACGATCTACGCACGGCGCACCTTTACGCTGGAGCGGGTACCTCAAAAGGCGGTTCTTTACATTACCGCCGACGACTTTTTCACGCTCTATGTGAATGGGCATGAACTCGATTACTCGGCCCCTCAACCCGGCAACGGTTTCGTATGGCGCCAGGTTCATGCCGTTTTGTTAACGCCGCATCTCCACACCGGAAAAAACGTGATCGCTGTACGGGCGCTTAATGCCGGTGGACCGGCAGGGCTTATTTGTATGTTGATGGCCGATAATAAGCCGATCCTTCGTACCGATAAAAGTTGGCGCGTTACCGAACAGACCAACCTTCCAAGTGATTGGATAGATACGGACTACGACGACAGCTCTTGGCCATATGCCACCGAGGAGGCCGCTTTAGGCGATGCACCTTGGAACGAGTTGGACGGATGGCCCGGCTACAGTTCGGATGTGCCCTACCTCGCCCACATCACTCTGCCCGTCGTGGGTGTGCTCGATGTACAACAGGGCGCCGGCAGCCTTCATGTGGATTCGAGCCATCCCGGCCACATGCAGGTGGTAGCTCCTCCGCAAGATTCCGGCCGAACACCGCCCTCTTTAGTCGTAGATTTTGGCAAGGAGGTTGCCGGCCGTGTACGCCTTATCGTAAAGGGAGACGGCATCATTCAAGTAGGTACTGGCGAATCGGAGGATGAGGCCGTGATGAAACCCTGGGGCGGCATCCATACCTTCGATACCCGCACCATGGTCTCACCGCTTTACACGCCTTACAGCGCGTTCCATTATGCCAAAATCACCTTCTACGCCCCTCCAGGCGCCTCCGATACACCGCTTACGGTGGACGTGTCGCTCGACTTCAAGTACTATCCCGTTCAATATAAAGGTTCGTTCGACTGCTCCGACCCCCTCCTCACGCGCATCTGGTATGTGGGAGCCTATACCGCCCATCTCTGCATGCAAGAGGACATTTGGGATGCTCCCAAACGCGACCGCGCGCGATGGATGGGCGACCTGCAGGTCTCCGGCCGCGTGATTGACACCGTCTTTGCCGACAAGTTCCTCATGGAGCAGACCATGCAGCGGCTTCGTGACGATGCCCAGGGAGGAAACCCACCTGCCGACCTGCCGAAAAGTCATGTCAACGGCATTCCCGGCTACTCCGCCGCCTGGGTGGTGGGGCTTACCGACTTCTATAAGCATATCGGCGACAAAGACTACCTTATGAAGCAACATGACCTGCTGGCCTCCATGATCGCCTATATGGAGGGCGACCTCGATGACGATGGGCTTTTTGCCAACAAACACGGGGCCTGGGACTATGTGGACTGGTCGCCCGATTTCAACGGCGACAGCCCGCTGGCT
>NZ_DATGKU010000017.1:0-3012 GCF_035294505.1 Chthonomonas sp.
TGTCCGTTACTCCTAAGACCTGCACAACTTTCAGTGCGGACTCTTGGAGCGTCAACAACTCACGTTCACAAAGAGTGCACCAGAATCCTTACTGCAATTTGCGTGCCAATCATACATAAATATCCCCTATTTTTAGGAAAAACGGAAAAATTTTTGGCCTGCTCCTACAAAAACCCAAAAAAGTACTTGACAGCCGCACGTTAGGGTGATAGAATATCTCTGTCTTTATCAAAAGACGTTTTCCACCTCAAACGAAGCATCGCTAACTTGCAAAGATGCGAGCCTCCGCATCTTTCGCAAAGATGCTCGTAGAGAAAGGAAAACCCCATTATCGCCCCTTTTAATGGCGGTCGGTTCCCCCCGACCGCCATTTTTATTCTTAAAGCTTCGTCCGCAAGCCACTTTCTCTGAAGAGAGAACGTATTATTGAAGGGTAATATATAATCCATCTCGGTACGAAATGCGCATCATTCGCTCTATATCCCCGCTTACCCAACAGACCATCGGTTGCTACCCCAGCGCAACCGAAGAAGAGATCGCCGCCGCCGTGGCCCAGGCACACGAAGCTCTGCCTCAATGGTCACGCCTTACGCCTCGCCAACGCTGTGGCTATCTGAGGCAACTTCGCGGGGTGCTGACCGCCCAAGCAGAACAGCTCGCCTCCACCATCCATCAAGAGATCGGCAAACCTCTGCAGGAGGTCTACGGAGCCGAAATTTTGCCGTCGCTTGCAGCCCTTAAATGGCTTGAACAACAGGTTCCCCAACTCCTTCGTCCCCGCCATCTCCACCAAACAACCCTCTACCCCCAACCCTACGGCGTCGTGGGAGTTATCGGCACGTGGAACTATCCCCTCTGGCTAAACCTAACCCCTATTCTTTGGGCTTTAGCAGCCGGCAACACCGTGGTGTGGAAGCCATCTGAACTGGCTATCGCTTCAGCCTGCGCTCTGCAAAACTGCTTTGAACAGGCCAATCTCCCCGTCTTTCTTGTGATAGGTGATGCCGCAACAGGCCAAGCCCTTTGTCGAAGCACCATTCAGAAGCTTGCTTTTACGGGCAGTTTAACCACAGGTCGCACCATCCTTGCTACCTTGGCACAAGGGCCTATTCCTGCCGTCATGGAGCTATCGGGCAATGATGCCAGCATTGTAACCGCCCATGCAAACCTGCTGTCTGCAGCTCGTTGCCTTGTGTGGGCACGCTGTTGCAATGCAGGGCAAAGCTGCGTTGCGCCACAACGTATTTTCGTTCATCAACGGTGCCATCATGAGTTCCTTACTCTCTGCCGAAAACAAATGGAGCGATTGCAGCCCGAACGTGATCTTACCCCCCTGCGTACAGAAGACTTAAGGCGTTCCCTGCATCAACGGGTTCAAGAAGCCTGTACTCAGGGAGCGGTGCTGCTTATGGGCGGACACCCCCTTCCACGCGCCGGCTACTTCTATGCCCCCACGCTCGTCGCCAACTGCACCGACGACATGGCGCTTATGCAGGAAGACCTCTTTGGGCCTGTACTCGCCGTTTCATCCGTTCGTGACGATGAAGAGGCTGTGGAACGCGCCAACCGCACGGAATTCACCCTCGGTGCCAGCGTTTGGACAAAAAATAGAGCACACGGCTGCCTCATAGCTCAGCAACTGCAGGCTGCCGTCGTCACCATCAACGAGACGGAACTGCTCGTCGCCGCGAACCCCGAAATCCCTTTTGGTGGATGGCGTCTAAGCGGTTTTGGCAAGCAACGCGGGCGCGAGGGCTTGGATGAGTTTGTGATATGGAAGGCCGTTCAGGTTGTGTCACCGTCAAAACGGAGATACCATCTTTTTCCTTATTATTGCGCCAATGTGCAAATACTCCGTTCGCTTGTGAAACTCAACAAACCTTCTTCGTTTTCCCTACGCCTTAAAGGGCTTTTCTCTCTCTTCACTGCCGTGCAAAGCTGGAGAAGAGAATATCGGCGCTCGATTAAAAATACTCATCGAGGAGATGGATAATGCGGATCGCAGTGATTGGGGGTGGTTTGGCAGGCCTAGCTGCAGCCGTGCGCCTCGCGCACGCAGGGCATCGCGTAACCCTCTATGAAAAAAATAGCCATCTCGGCGGCAAAATGAACGTCTGGAAAGCCAACGGCTTCACTTTTGATATGGGGCCTACCATCATAACAAAACCGGCAGTGATCGAACGACTGTTTCTTTCCGTAGGCCGTCATCACGAGGACTACCTTAACCTCGTTGCCCTTGATCCGCAATGGCGCGCTTTTTTTGCCGATGGCTCGCACCTTGACCTCTACTCCTCTCTTCATCGAATGAATGCCGAGCTGCAGAGGTTTGCACCACAGGAAGTGGCTAACTATCTCCGATTTCTTCGCTATGGCCATCGCATGAACTCGATTGCGGAGCGGTGGTTCTACTGGAAACCTTACGGCAGCCTGAGCGATCTCATGACAGCCAGCCCGATGAATCTTCAATCGGCTCTTCTTGCCATCCAAATGGACACTTTCACCACCATGCATGGCGCGATCCGCAAGCACTTCCGTGATGAACGGCTTGCACAGCTGTTCGAGCACTTCGTACAATATGTGGGTTCTTCTCCGTTTGTGGCTCCGGCCATTCTCTGCCTTATTGCATGGGTTCAAATCGGTCTCGGCTGTTGGTACCCCATGGGAGGTACCGGAGAAATTGCCGGGGCTTTAAGCAAACTCTGTAATGAGTTTGGAGTGGACATTCGCCTCAACACCTTCATCGAGCACGTCGAAACCGCCGACGGAAAGATCGTCGGTGTGCTCCCCTCAGGGGGTCAACTCGAGCGTTTCGAGGCCGTTATTGCCAACTCAGATATCGTGTACACACTCGAGCGGCTCCTTGATGCCCCCGAAGCCAAAGCGTACCTCACAAAACGACAAAAGCAACTCGAGCCGGCCTGCTCCGGCATTGTGCTCTACCTCGGATGCAATCGCACATGGCCCCAACTTCAACACCACAACTTTTTCTTCTCTGCCGATAGCGATGCCGAG
>NZ_DATGKU010000018.1:0-7239 GCF_035294505.1 Chthonomonas sp.
TTGGGCGTAAGCAGGAGACAGCCGGCTAGGTACAGAAGCTCTTGCCGCGAAAACGGGAAGAGAACATCCCACAATTTCGCTTCACGCTCCGGCCCCATCTGTCCCTCAAAGAGGGGGGCAATGATCGTGATGTCAATATAACGATTGGCATGGAGGCGATAGAAAACTTCCGACTCCGATAAAGCCCATTGGCCCCGAATATGTTCACATATCCGATGCGCCAAAGCTTGTAACGCCGGTTGAGACGGCACACCGTTCGCCTCACCATCCATATTATCTATTTTAGCCTTTTTTCTCCGTTGGTTTCAAGAGGGCACAGGGCGATTAGACGGTCTACAGAGAAGGTAATTGAAGGCGAAAGATGGTGCCGCTATTGTTAAGCCCCCCTTGCGCCGAGATACCGTAGAGCGTGTTATTCCCACCTAAGACAAGTCGGTCGGGAGAGGCCCCTTCTGGAAAGAGCGGCTCCCCCTGCAGAGCGTGGTGAAGATGGAAGAACTGCTGCAGTTTTGTGACTAGGGATGGAGGGGAGTGCGAAGGAGCCTGAGAGAAACGATAGAGTATCTTGAAATGGGAGCCATCCGCATTTAGACGAAAAATGGCGCTGCTATCTATGTTTGCGAATGGAGAGTTAATGGGAATGAAAACCGGACGAGGATAGTGCACAAAACGAAGGCCGCCGTATAGGGCGCCATCCGAACCCATTACAGGAGAGCCGACGGGCGCCACTACGTTTCCGTGGGACGAATGCAGGGCGTAAAGACGTTGGAAAGCGAAGCGGCTCGGTTGAAGGCGATAGAGGGCGGTTTCTTTAGAGGTTGATAGCCAAAGGTAAAAACCCTCAGTCGGTGGTGAGGGCGAGAGGCTGTTGGCGATCCATGAGGGGCGATGGGATACCTGTATCCGCCCCTGATCTAAGTCTATTTTGATAAGCGCCCATGAGGGATATGGCCTAGAGATAGGTTCGTGTAAGTAAGCGATGAGTTCATAGAGCGACCGATTTTCCAGCAGCAGCGTTTCGCTTGAGGGGTAGCCCTTGTTTGTGAACCGGTACAGCACCTGGTAGCGGCTGCCGTCGGGCGCGATCCTGTAAACAGCGCTCGATTGGTACCCTAGTGAGGTAGTGCCGTAGAGAAAACCATCAGGGCCTTCTAAAAGCTCAGTTGAGGGAGTGCCGTCGCCTACGCTGAATGGGTGAAGTATCCTATAGGCGCTGCCGTCGGGCTTCATGGCAAACAGCGCCCCGGCGCCGGTTGGGCCTCCGTAGACGATTCCGTAAAGCAGCCCATTTCTGGCTTGGAGAAGATTTTTGGGCAACACGCCATCCTGAAAGGCGTGAAAAGAGTGCAGCACGGTATAGCGATTGCTGCGTGGATCGAGCCGAAAGACCACGCCTTGCCCGTAGGGGCCGCCGTTGGAAGCCGTTCCGTACAGCGTGCCATCTTGGCCTAGAATGAGGGAAGAGGGGTGGGCACCGCCGTCATTCACACCTTTCCAACCGACGGAGGGAAAGGTATAAAGCACCGTGAGCGGATGGGGGGCAGAATGCGTGAGGCGCCAAACAACCCCTCCCCAAAGCAGCCCCACAAACCCTATTAAAAACGCGAAAGCGAGGCTGCGTTGTTTCTTCCAACTCCACATAACTTTTCGCGGGCTTCGTTTACGTTACCGGCTGCTTGTTAAGGCTTACCGGCGGCTCGTAAGAGCTAAGGCGATAGAGCATCGAGTGCAAGTTGATGACCTCTTGAGGCATGGGCGGTTTTGGTGTGGCTTCGAGCACGGTAACGGTGAAGTGCTCGGTTTTGCCAACTTGCTCGACCATCCCTACCCAAGCCGCTGCTGCCATAAAAGGAACTTTATAGGGCGCCAGGCTTATATTACAGTGGGATAACAGAGGACCGGTATAGACCACATCATACAGGGTTTGGCTCCGCGTTTGTCGCCGCAGAGCGGCGAGAATGGCGCTCATCTCGCCGTTGAGGCGAGTGAGCAGGTAGTCGGCTTCGGTATCGACTTCGAACCGTAGAAGGGCGCGATCGGGTGCCGGGAAGCTTACATAGCCGCACACCGGGATGCGGATAGGTTCATCCAGACAGTCCACGTCGAAGTACTCATCGGGCAGCTGGCTGAGAGCGGCGGGAATCCATGATTTTTGGAAAGGAACCATTCCCCAGATCACATTTCCGTACGCCTTACCATAGGCGCGCGGAACGCCCACGAACTCAAGCTTTTCAGGCAGAGTAAGAGTTGTTGGAAACATCAGTTTGCTCTCCATTTCTGTTTGGGCTAGATCGGAAGCCACCAATTGGCTTCTAATCTGCCTCTATTATAACTCTTTTTGCGAGACTATGCGAACTGCCTATTGCCTTTCCGGGCGCAGGCTCATGGTGCATAATGTTGGCAACAGACGATGAGGAGAAGCGAATGGAATTAGACAGAGCGTTTTTGAAGAGCCTCTTAGAGGCTCCTTCCGTGGGTACCGCCTGTGGGCCGGTGGTCAGCCTCCTTACAGAGCGATTCGGCGAGGCCTATACGCGCATTCTCGTGCCTGACGGGTTCTGCTTTTTCCAAAAGAGCACGGGAACCCCGGAGGAGCTAGAGGTCATTTTTGTGGCGCACATGGATGAGATCGGAGGGTGCGTCTATGGGCCTGCCGAGAAGGCCTGGTTTCACACACGTGTGTGGGGGAACGCGCCTAAGGTGTTTCAGGAGCACCCCCTTCAGGCAATGGACTGGCTTGCGACGCATTCCGAGGAGGCGTTCGCCGTGGACAGTCGCCTGGTGCAAGTTGAGGATGACGAGCGGCTTATTGTCAAAGGGGAGCGTATAAAGCCGTATCGCACGGTTTTCACCTTTCGCCAGGAGGCCCGTTTTGAAGCGGAGTGGGTTTATGGGAAGGCCATCGATCCGCGAGCGACGCTCTATGCGGTTGTGGAGGCCGTGCGTCGTTTAGATAGCCCCCGTGTAGGGGCCATGCTGGTTATGGCCGAGGAGTGTGCGATGGAGGTCGCCCGAAAAGGAGTGGTCTTTTTGCAGCGGTGTGCCTCTCGACTTCGCCTTGTTGTAAACGCCGACGTGCCCGACATACGCAACCTTGCCGACGGCTCGCCGGAGAAGCCCTCGTTACGCTATTTTGAGGGGCGCAACTTCATTGACCCCTCGTTTGGCATTCGGGTGGCCGAGCAGTTGGAGCGGGAAGGGGTGAGTTTCTGCGTATCGGGCGCGCGGTCGGGCAGTCAGACGGTTCTTTTCACGCCCTTAGCGCCCACACTTTCGGTGGCCTTGCCTATGGAGGGCGTTCATACGCCTTGTGGTCGTGCCCGGATAGAGGGCATTCAACGTTGTCAGGAGTTGCTTTGTGCCCTTGGAGAGTGGGCGTTACGCGAAGTGTAGGAAATAGGAGGGGGATTGTCGAAATAGAGGGCAACTTCAAGACGATTTATAACAACACCCTCTGAAAAAAAAACAGAAGACGCGCTTGGTGCGTCTATTTAGAGGACGGGGAGGCTTCTGTGCGTATTATCATGCTGACCTGGGAATATCCTCCGCGTATTGTTGGGGGCATTGCCCGCCATGTGGAGGAGCTTTCTTGGGAGTTGGCGCGGTTGCCCGGTGTTGAGGTGCATGTTGTGACATGCGATTTTCCTGGGGCGCCTGCCGAAGAGGTTTGCCAAAAGGTGCATATCCATCGCGTAGCGGCGTATGATGCTCCGGGAGGGCATAAAGATTTTATTCATTGGGTTCATCAACTGAATGCGGCGATGCGCGACAGAGCCTACGCCCTTTGCCGAGAGTGGCTTGCGCCGACGGCGCCTGGCGAGGCCCCAAAAGACCCTAAAAAGCTGCCCATAAAAGAGGGCATCGTGCTCCATCCGCACGATTGGTTGGCCTATTTTTCGGCGGTAGAGTTGAAACATGCCTTCAAAATCCCCATGGTGGCCACGGTTCATGCCACGGAGTTTGGGCGCAATAACGGCATCCACAACGATATGTCGCGTTATATTGACCATATCGAGCGCCAGCTCATTACCGAGGCTTGGAGGGTTATTGTCTGCTCCGGCTTTATGAAAGGGGAGGTGGAGTATGCCCTCCAGTGCCCCTCCGATAAAATAGACATCATCTATAACGGCATTCGATGGGAGAAGTTCGAGTTCCATTTTCCGCCGGAGGAGGCGGCAGCCTTTCGGGCGCAGTATGCGGCACCGGACGAGAAGATCATTCTCTTTGTAGGACGCGGTGTGCGGGAGAAGGGGTGTCAGGTGCTTATTGACGCGCTTCCGCGGGTGCGGGCGAGCTTTCCTCGGGCGAAGCTGGTGATAGCCGGAGGAGGCTATCGGCAGCATCTTGTGGAGCAGGCGGAAGCGTTAGGCGTGGCACAGCACGTGTACTTCACCGGTTTTGTTCCTGACGACACGTTGCTGCGACTCTACAAGGTGGCCGATGTGGCCTGTTTCCCAAGCCTTTATGAGCCTTTCGGCATTGTAGCGCTTGAAGCGATGGCGGCCAAAGTGCCCGTGGTGGTTTCGGATGCCGGTGGGTTGAAAGAGATTGTGGAACACGATGTTACCGGAACAGTGACGTGGCTTAATAACCCCGACAGCTTAGCGTGGGGGTTGCTGCGTGTACTGAACAACCCGGAACATGCGCGCCAGATGGCGGAGCGAGCCTACGAGCGTGTAAAAACCTTTTTTAATTGGCAACGCATCGCCAAACAGACCTACGATGTCTATTCACGCGTGTGGAAAGAGTACAAAAAAAGCAACTGGTAGACAGTCCTAATTTCGGAGGAGATGGAGATGTCGTTGAGACGAACGGCAGGATGGTTTTGTGGCATAGGTTTGGTGCTGTTGAGCCTCTCTTTTGTCCCTCGCGGGCAGAACGAGGCGGCCGAGTTGCAGGCCGACATCGCACCGCCGAACGGGTTTTGGCTCGAGCAGGTAGACCTGCGCAACATGACCCAGGGATGGGGGCAACCGCACGCAGGCCGTAGTGTGGATAACCATCCGATTACACTGGGTGGGGTGGTCTATCCTCACGGCATCGGCACTCATGCCGTCAGCGCCCTCCTTGTGCAGTTAAACGGATGCGCCACACGCTTCGAGGCGATGGTGGGCGTAGATGACGAGACGATGGGGCGCGGTTCCGTTGACTTTCAGGTTTATGTGGACAATAAGAAGATGGCCGACAGCGGTGTGCTGCGCGGTAAGGAGCCTCCGAAGCTGCTCTCGGTGCCTCTAGAGGGCGCGAAGAACATGCTTCTGCTTGTAACCGATGCCGGCGATGGCATTGATTTCGATCATGCAGACTGGGGTGGGGCTTTGCTTTTGCTAAAGCCGGGTGCCACCTTTCGGCCTCAGAGCGTTCCGATAGGACAGGACGAGCCGCCGCGAATGGTCATTCCCAAGCCGGACCCACGTCCTGCCATTCACGGAGCGCCCATTGTAGGCGCAACTCCCGGCTACCCGTTTCTCTTTCTTATTCCGGTGACGGGCGAGGGGCCTTTCCACTTCTCCGCCTCGCCGCTGCCGGCAGGTCTGCATCTAGATGCACAGAGGGGGATTATCAGCGGACGACTGGAGTATGCTGGGCGAACGGTGGTGCACATCACGGTGCGAGGGCCGCGCGGCGTAGCGCATCGCGATCTGACCATTGTGGGTGGCGAACACAAGCTAGCCCTCACGCCGCCCATGGGCTGGAATTCGTGGAACGTTTGGGCCGGCGCAGTAGACCAGGAAAAGGTGAAGGAGGCCGCCGACTGGATGGTACGTAGCGGCTTGGCAGCGCACGGTTATCAGTACATTAACATTGACGACACGTGGGAGGGGCCTCGCAAGCCGGACGGCGAGATCACGACAAACCAGAAGTTTCCCGATCTGCCCGCCCTTGCTGCCTATATTCATAGCCTAGGCTTGAAAATAGGCATCTACTCCTCGCCGGGGCCAACCACGTGTGGAGGTTATCCGGGAAGCTACCAACATGAGCTGCAGGATGCGCAGACCTATGCCAAGTGGGGCATTGACTACCTTAAGTACGACTGGTGTTCTTATGGCAACGTCGCCACAGGCGAGGGGTTGGAGCGGCTTGAGAAGCCCTATCGGGTCATGCGCGAGGCCCTCGACAAGGTTCCGCGCGACATCGTCTATAGTCTTTGTCAATACGGCATGGGCGAGGTATGGAAATGGGGGGCTGAGGTAGGAGGCAACTGCTGGCGCACCACAGGCGACATCAACGACAGCTGGGGCAGTCTTAGCAGCATCATCAACAGTCAAGTTGGCCACGAGAAGTACGCCGGCCCCGGCCATTGGAACGACCCCGACATGCTTGTAGTGGGCCGTGTGGGCTGGGGCAATCCTCACCCCAGCCATCTCACTCCCAACGAACAGATCATGCACATCACGATGTGGTGCATGTTTTCGGCGCCGTTGCTCATCGGCTGCGATCTCTCCAAGCTCGATCCCTTCACGCTGGCGCTATTGACAAACGATGAGGCCCTCGCCATTAACCAAGACCCGTTAGGGCGGCCGGCCAGCCAGGTTGCCAATACCGGCCTCACGGAGGTTTGGGCGCGTCCGCTTGCCGATGGCACCAAAGCGGTTGCCCTGCTTAACATGGGCTATTGGGATACGCCCATTACCGTCACCTGGAACGAGATAGGCTTAGAGGGGCGTCAGCCGGTTCGTGATCTTTGGCTTCATAAAAACATCGGCACCTACGATGGAAAGATCACCATAAAGGTGCCCATACACGGTGCGGTTCTACTCAAGATCGGCCGCCCATCTCGTGTGGCGCAGCTGCCATCCTTCTAGCAGCGCGCCTCTGTTGAAAGACGGTATGAATGGGGTAGGGGGCGAACAAGACAGGCTTGCTTGTAAGCCCCCCGCCCCTCCGCCATCAGAACGGGTGGGAATGGAAACTTAAGATTTCTCGCCTTCGGCTCGAAATGACAGGTGTGGTATCGGCTCGAAATGACAGGTGTTTATCTCACGAGAAATGACAGTTGTTTATCTCGCCTTCGGTTTGAAATGACAGGCGCATCGCCGGCTCTTCAAGCCCCCACCCCCACTCCCCTCCCCCCCATTGGGGAGAGGGGCACCTCACGGTGGGCAACTCAAGGCCGACGCCCTTCCCCTCAGCGGCCTGTGTCGTTTCCTTCATCGCCTATCTCCCTGGCCGCTGCATCGCCGTGCGCTAGCACCTCCCGAATCGGGGGAAAGGAAGGGATAGGGGGCGAACAAGATA
>NZ_DATGKU010000019.1:0-16733 GCF_035294505.1 Chthonomonas sp.
CAGAGCAGAAACGGTTTCTCGCGAGATGCGATGGCTCCTCGGTAACTGGGCATTCCTGCAACTGCGTCAATTTATCGCCTATAAAGCCGAGGCGGCAGGAGTGCCTGTTGTGTTGGTTGACCCGCGCAACTCGTCTCGCACTTGTTCTGTATGCGGCTACTGCGCCAAAGCCAACCGTAAGAGCCAAAGCCAGTTCCACTGTCAACAGTGTGGCTTTGAGGCGAATGCTGATTTCAATGCGGCGAGAAACCTCAAAGCACGGGGCGAAAGTTCAGACGCCCTATTGTGTCGGTTGGCGGGTCACGCTTCCAACCAGGTGCAAGCCCCTGCGCTTTAGCTAGGGGTATCTGACCGAAAATGGATTATGGTTCGTAGGGTGCGTGGCACGTCACCTCGAAAGTGCAACCAACCTTGTGGTCCTCACCCTGCTTGGTTCTCGCAAAGCGCAAACACAGGAAACTTTGCATTCGCAGACCGGTTTCGCGGACAGACCCCTCAAACGAACAGAGACATTCCATCGCAAACGAAAGGAAAAGTCCTGCTAAGCAGGAGGCGGTTTTTCATGCCAACGGACAAGCCGATGGGGTTTTCAAAACCGCCAATTGCTATAAACTGTCTGCCTCTGCAGCATAAGCGACCCCTCGCTTTCCTGATAAGCTCTCCGTTGGAAAATAACCCTCTTGGCACATGAACCAAGCCGTTAAAGTCGGCAAAAGTCGAAATCGCACAACCATTTGCGGTATACTTGTAAGCGAAAGAGAGTCGTGCATTGAAACTTAACCTCCCTGCTTGGGCGAGCGAGGGGCCTCAAGCCCCCTGGAAAGGGACGAAGGCTCATAAAAGGTTTTGTTATAAACGCTATGCGCACCGAACTTTTTGACTACGAACTTCCACCACATCTCATCGCACAAACCCCCGCGCCACGTGGGGAATCGCGTCTGCTGGTGCTCCATCGGCGTGAAGAGCGCATCGAACACCGCAAATTCACCGATCTGCCCGACTACCTTGTGGAAGGAGATGTGCTTGTCATTAACGATACGCGCGTCTCTGCACGGCGGATTCAGGCGCAACGCGAGAACGGCAAACCCGCCGAGGTTCTGTTGCTACGCCCTGTGGCAGAGACGAAGTGGGAGGCCCTCGTACACCCCGGACTAAAGCCTGGCAGAAAGCTAACCCTCATCGGCCCTCAGAACACTCAAGTTGAGGCGATGGTGGTTGGCATAACACCGGAAGGAGGCCGTCAAATCGCGCTGCCCAACAGAGAATGGCGCGACCGCATCGCCTCATGGGGCGAGATTCCGCTGCCACCCTACATTCACCAGAGCGTTGAGAATGAGGAGCGATATCAAACCGTCTACGGTTTTCGCCCAGGCTCCGCAGCCGCGCCCACGGCAGGCCTGCACTTCAATGAAGCCCTTCTCGAAACCCTCACACGTAAAGGGGTAAAACAGGTGGCGCTGACCCTGCACATCAGCGTGGATACTTTTCGACCCGTCCGCGAGGCGCATGTGGAAGAGCACAAGATGCACGGCGAACAGGTGATACTTTCAGAGGCGGCAGCACAAACCATCAATCAGGCCACCGGACGCATTGTGGCGGTGGGAACCACGTGCGTTCGTGCCCTCGAAACGGCGGCGCAACTGGCGCGCCCCGGTGAGGGGGAGGGCGCCCTGCCCCAGAAAATCTTGCGATTTTCTGGGGACCCCGGTGTCGGCCTTGAGGGGAAGGGCGTCGGCCTTGAGGGGAAGGGCGTCGGCCTTGAGCGTGTTGCTCCGTTTCAAGGAGAAACCCACCTGTTTATTACGCCGGGCCACACCTTCCGTGCGGTAGACGCCCTCATCACCAACTTCCACCTTCCGAAATCTACCCTGCTTATGCTCGTATGCGCCTTCGCCGGCCGAGAGCTGGTGTTGCGCGCCTACCGAGAAGCTGTGGAAAAAGAGTACCGCTTCTATAGCTTCGGCGATGCCATGCTGATCTTATGATCCAGTTTCTAGGAGAGAGACCGTGCGACTTGAGGAATGGCAAAAATATCTGGAAGCCCGCTTCGTAGACGAAGAGGAGGCAGAGCCGCCTATCAGAAATCCTGCCCTAGAACAAACACAGACCTCATCTGAGCCAGAAACCGCTCAGGCAGACCCGCCAACCTCCTCGCTCCCAGAAGCCGTTACCACCAACCATACCGCCCTCACCATGGTGGAGACCGTGCCCGTTACGGCAACCGCCCCGATTCCAACCAAACCTATTGAATCGCCCCAAGATGAGACCGTGGCCCAAGCCAACCGGCATCGCTCGCTCTCCCTCTTCCCTGTTGTCAACAGAGAGCGCCCGACCTGCCAAGCCTCCACCAGTTCCATCGCCAAGCGCGCTCCCAAGCCCTCCTCTGACGATTCGGAGGTGCTGGAAGTGAACATCCCCGACTTCGCCCAGTTCCTGCCGCCAAACCACCCGGCAGCGGCCCCCCCTAAAGAGTGGCCCCGTAAAGCGGAGCCAAAGAAACCTGCGGCCACCACCCAACATGAGGAGCCTCTGTCGGCCATCGCGCTCCATCGGCGCCTCCTGGAACGTGCCCAGCAGATGTTTGCCCTCCAAGCCCACGAGCACGAGGAAGCCGTGCAGGGCTACTACAAACGCCCCTTCCAAGAGACCCGCACGGAGCTTATTGAGCGGCTTTTCGACCCGGAACTTTCACTGGAAGATGTGGCACGCCTCCTGAACGTCTGCCCCACCACCGTGAGGCGCTACACCAACCTCGGCTGGCTCGTATGCCACCGTAAGGAGCCGGAGCACTCGCAGGCCTCCCAAAAGAAGGAGACCCGCCAACGCCGCTTCCGGCTCTCCGCCCTCCTCGCCTTTATCGAAACCTACGCCGAACAGATCGCTGCAGATCGTATTGTAGATAATAAAAACGCCTAAAAGCTCGGACACAAAAGAAGCCCAGAAAACGTCAAATAACGAGGAGCCGGCCTCCTGCAACAACTCAAAATCGGCCGAGTCCTGTTTGCCTCCGAAAGTTAAGCATGGGTTCATTCAAATAAGATTGTCTAGAAAATAGTTACAATGTTGAACCAAACGGAACTTCATTCTCAAGCAGGCGTTCAAAACGTAGGCTCGCAACAGCCGCACACCTGGCGGATCGGCATGTTCTCCGAAAGCTTTTCGCCTGTGCGCAACGGGGTCACGGTCTCCCTGCTCACCCTCACCCAAGAGCTTCGTGCCCAAGGCCACTATGTCTGCATTTTTGCGCCCGCCCATAGCCAGCAACCTCCTGAAGAGCCGGATGTCATGCGTTTTCCCTCGTTCGTCTCTATCTTCAATCGAGGTTATCCTCTGGCCTACCCCTTCTGGCCGCGCATTGTGCTCTCCAGCCAGTTTGCCGACCTCCGGCTCGACATCGTCCATACCCACACCCCTTTTGTATTAGGGCTTACCGGCGCGCGTCTCGCCCTCAGCCATCATGTGCCTCTGGTTAGCACGTTTCATACACTCTATTGGCAGTACGCGCACTACATGCCCTTCCTGCCAGAGGGGGTTACCAACACGCTCCTCGACCTCTATCTGCCCTGGTACTATAACCACTGCACCTGCATTATCTGCCCCTCGCAGGTCACCGAAAACGCCTTGCGCAGCATCGGGGTCAATCGGCCTATCACCATCATCCCCACGGGCATCCCGTTGCCGCCCGAATCGCAGCTGCATGGAGAGGCGGTGCAGAAGGCACGTCAAAGGCTCGACGTTCCTGAAGGTACCTCCCTTCTGCTCTATGTGGGGCGTTTGGCGCCGGAGAAGAATGTAATGTGGTTGCTAGAGGTTTTTCAGCATGTCCGTGCGGCCTACCCGAATGCCATGCTCGCTTTTGTTGGCGAAGGGCCGTTGCAAACCGCCCTGGCAGAGCAAGCGCAAGCGCTGGGCTTTTCCGAGTTCGTGCGGTTCCCCGGCCCCATCCCGCGCAACGAGTTAGACGCCATCTATGCCGCCGCCGATGTGTTCTGCTTTCCTTCGACTACCGAGACACAGGGGCTGGTGGTGGGCGAGGCGCGAGCTGCAGGGCTGCCCTGTGTAGTGGTAAATGCCGGAGGAGCACCGGAGACCGTGTGCGATGGTGAAGACGGATTCGTGGTACCGGTCGGAGATGCAGAGGCTTTTGCCGACAGGGTATTGCGTCTTCTCACCGATAAGGCGCTTGCAGAGCGGATGCGTCGTGCGGCCCGACGCAACGCGGAGCGCTATACCCCCGCGCAAATGGCGCAGAGAGTGCTCGAAGTCTATGCTGAAGCACGCAAACTATCGCCACCGCCTCGCCTGCCCGAACCGGAGGCCATGCCTCATGGGCCGGATTGGGAAGCGCAAGAGGCTCTCTACGAAGACGCCTCTGAAAAGGATATCACCTTGTCCTAAGGACATCTCTATCTTAGTCTGTTTCTACAAGAGGGAGTCTACGTGTTAACCCATCTGCTAACTGCAGTGAGCCTTTGGATCGAATCGATCATCGCCCATGGGGGCTATGGGGGCATTGTGCTGCTTATGGCCATCGAAAGCGCCTGTATCCCATTACCAAGTGAGGTGATCATGCCGTTCGCTGGGGCCTTGACCCTGGAGTGGATCGCCGCCCAAAACCATCGCCCCACGCTCAATCTCTTCCTCGTTGCCCTTGCCGGAGCGATAGGTTGCGTGCTCGGCTCCGCATTGGCCTACGGCATTGGGGCAACGGGTGGACGCGAGGCGGCCTTTCGCTATGGGCGCTATGTGTTGCTGCGACGGCGCGACCTAGAGCGTGCCGAGCGATGGTTTGCCCGCCAAGGGGCCGTTGTGGTCTTCGTTTCCCGCCTCTTGCCGGTTGTGCGCACCTTCATTTCGCTGCCCGCGGGTGTGGCTCGTATGCCGTTGGTTCCCTTCCTCGTTCTCACCTTTCTCGGCTCGCTGCCTTGGTGCCTCGCCCTAGCTTGGCTCGGCGTTCTTGTCGGCGGCAATTTAGAGCGCATTAAGGCGGCTTTTCACGGCGCCGATGCGCTTATGGTGGTCATTCTATTGGCGCTGCTGCTGTTTTGGATACGCCATCACCTGCGAGGAGAAGAAGCATGAAAGAACCACCTTGCTGGCGTATCTCTTTGCACGGAGGGCACTCCGGAGAGTTTTGTGACCACGCGGAAGGAACGCTGAGAGAGATGCTAGAAGCGGCTGTTGCGGCTGGATATCGCACTTTTGGCGTGAGTGAGCATGCCCCACGCCCCGAAGCGTTTCTATATGAAGAGGAGCGCGCCCTCGGATGGGATGCGGAAAAGCTAGCTGCCGACTTCCACCGCTATACGCACACGATCAACACCTTGGCGGAAGCGTTCGCGCCACAGCTCATGGTGCTACGCGGCTTTGAGGCGGAGGTCGTGCCACAGCAGACGTATGTTAAGACCATGTTGGCATTGCGCACCCGGCAGCTCGAAAACGGCCGGCCGGCTTTTGACTACATGGTTGGCTCCGTCCACTACGTTCATGAGATTCAGATAGACGGTGCGCCCGAAAGCTATCGAACAGCGGTGGAGGCGTGTGGCGGAGTTACCTCCTTTGCAAAAAGCTACTATGCACAGGTTGCCGAGATGGTGGAGGCCTTACGACCGGAGGTGGTGGGGCACCTCGACCTGATCCGAAAGAACGCGAGGGCCGTCGGCCTATCGCCAGAGGCCCTAGAGACGCCGGAGATAAAGGCGGCTGCGGAGACGGCTCTAGAGGCCATTCGAGCCTACGGAGCGATCCTCGATCTCAACACGGCCGGCTGGCGGAAGGGACTGGATACCCCCTATCCGGCCCCATGGCTTGTGCAACGCGCCCACGCAATGGGTATCCCCTTCTGCTTCGGCGACGACAGTCATCGGCCCAAAGAGGTGGGAATGGGTTTGGAAGAGGCACGCCTCTACCTCTTGCGCAACGGCGTTATGCACATTACGACGCTGGAACGTTCGGAAGATGGCTCGCTTCTCCGCCGTCGCTGCCCCCTTTAATGTCCCTCAACGCTGTTTGGCTCGGAAGATTGAGAATGAGGAACGTGTAACAGATTCTCCTCTGAGGAATCATGCGATGCGCAAGGCCGAAGCATCTCCTCAGGAGGGCACTCCGGTGCCTTTCCCGCACGCAATAGCAAGGCGTTCTCCTTGTTGCGCTTCGCCAAAGCCTCAAGCTGTGGTAAAAGCTCTTTCGCCACCTCGTGGGCTTCGGGCGGGGCCTCGATGTTTTCCGCGATGAAGTTGCGAATCCACGGCAACGCGGCCACATCACGTGTTTTGCGTACCATCCGCAGCAACGCCACCGGATAGTCCGCTCCTAAACGGCTGAGATGCAACCTTCCTACCTCGCTGTAAAATACATCTATTAGCAACCCCTGATAGAGCACCAGACGCACCGATTTAGGAAGTTGGCGAAACGATTCGGGCGATATCAGGCGCAAGAGCCGCGCGATGACGGGACGCGCCAAGATGGCGAGGCTCTCATCTGCACCCGCCTTGGTGGGGTAGTAGGTTTCCACAATTTTGCGTGACCAAAAGGTAATGGCCACTTCGGGAGTCTTTCCGGCAAGAGGGTCAAAGGCATCCAGTAGACGCTCCAAACAGCGCTCGGCCTCCTCCTGGATCAGCCGTTCTTGGGGGAGATGGAGCGAGCGTTCCGCGGCGACCAGGTGGGCCACTACCGTTAACGGCACGGGGTTGCCATCGGCAGGAACCTTGCGAAGTACCGCCAAGTAGAGCGCCTGTTGCATGGGCAGCGGCAAATTGCCGAAACAGGTGCAGAGGATATTCCATCGCCCGCGCCCCAAAGAGCGTGCCTCCGTATCGGTTAGCTGCGGCAATAGCCGCACCAGGGCGGAAGAGGCCGCCTCCTGTAGGCGCAGGTTGCCCTGACCAAGCGCATCCACCAGAGGGCCGATGCACTCGGGATTATCTACCGCGGCTAACTGGCGCAAGAGCCGCTCAAGGCGCGGGGGCAACATATAGGGTGCGGTGAAGTAGAACAGCAACGAGAGCGTAAGGGGTAGTAGGGCAAAAGCCTCCCAACCGGCGATAAGCACCACCAGCGAGGTGATGAGCGTGAGCGTTGTCCACGCAAAGACGCGATCGTGCCACCGCTCTCTTTCCGAATTCCAGAGGGCAATGAGACTCTCCACATCATGGGCGCTGAGTTGCGGTATGGCAGCCATCCTCCCAACCCCTCCAACCTACTCTATTTGTTATATTTTGCCACAAGCCGTTTGGTTCCTTCTTTTTTTAGCTGCCATGCTGCCTTACCAGCGCTTTTAAGCAGAAAAAGGCCGAATCCAAAACAATACGGCTTTGCGCCTCTTAGCGGGTATCATACAAGGTGCAAAATCCACTCGGCTGAACACATCTCCCTCCTCAGGAGGGCAGGAGGTGAAGTAGGCCGGAAATATTTCGAGTGGAACCAAATTGTGGATAAAAAGGTATAATTTTAGCAACAGGCCTTGCGAACGCCTACTCTTATCGTTCATAAACAGAGGAGAACAACTGTATGGCTTATGTAATTACCGAACCTTGCATCGGAGTGAAAGACAAATCTTGCGTTGCCGTGTGTCCGGTGGACTGCATTCACGAGGGGGTCTACACCGAAGATGGCAAGGTTTATGATATGCTGTTTATTAACCCGGATGAGTGCATAGACTGCGGCCTTTGCGAGCCGGAATGCCCGGTTACGGCGATCTTTGCGGATAGCGACGTGCCCAAAGAGTGGCAGCACTACATCCAGATCAATGCCGATTTCTTCCGCAACAAATAGCAGTGCCGGAGGCCGAGTCCCGTTACTTTTCGGCCTCCTTTTCCTATAAACAACCATGAGCTTGCGTATCTACACTCGTACAGGCGATTCGGGGCAAACCGGCCTTTTCGGCGGCGCACGCGTAGACAAAGACGACCTGCGCGTTGAGGCCTATGGCGCGGTAGACGAACTGAACGCCGCCATTGGCCTTGTGTGCGCTCAGTGGAACGATGCGGAGCTTGTTCCTCTTCTGCAAGAGTTGCAGGGGCTGCTGCTTGTGCTTGGCGGCGATCTGGCCACGCCGGGCACAGAGGTAGTAACGCGTGGGCGCGTGCATATCGAGCGCATTCAGCCGCACCATGTGGAGCAACTCGAGCGCCTTATAGACCGCTTTGAGGAGCAGCTTCCGCCGCTTACCGCCTTTATTTTGCCGGGAGGTTCCCCTGCTGCTGCAGCCCTTCATTGGGCACGCGTCGTCTGTAGACGGGCAGAACGAAGGTGCGTAAGCCTGTGGCACGCCGTTGACGAGGACAAAGAGAACGGCATGAACCCCACGGTTCTCTCTTTTCTTAACCGGCTGTCCGACCTTCTCTTCGTGTTGGCGCGGGTGGCCAATCGGCGAGAGGGACGCGACGACATACCCTGGGTTCGTGGAGAGAGATAACCCATGCGCCCCCGATTTCCCCTGCTTTTTGGCCTTGCCTTTCTGCTTCAAAGCCTCTGTTCTGCCTATGCAACCCCTTTGACAAGGGGCCATCAGCAAACCGCTCCCTTCGATCCGAGAGCGCTTCAGCTGCTAGATGAAACCCTCCACGCCTACGAAACGCTCGATAACCTGCAGGAAGAGACGGTGTTCAGCTCCTACTCCTGGATGATCGTGCCGGGTGCGCCGGTACATGCGAATATTCCGGAGGGCTTAAAACCTCAGCCGGTGGCGCGCACGCTTACCCTTAGTATGCTGAAACCTAACCTGTTTCGGATGGAGCTGAAAACCACCGATGCTAACAACAAAGAGCAGACGGCCATCTGGGTTTGTGACGGCACAACGTTTTGGACCTACAACAGTGAAAAAAACTACTACACCAAACACCCGGCCCCCCACGATCTCGCCGGTCTCGCCAAACTGCCCGGCATGGATATAAGCGCACCTGAAGTGATGATGCTTCTTGGCCAGAACCCGTTCGCCGATATTCAAAATCGTTTTGATGGCGCACGCCTGCTTCCGCCTCTCCATATCGAGGGGTTGCCTCCGCTCGACGGGGTGGAAATTTTGCAGGAAGATACCACCAAAAATCTCATTCGCCTCTACATCTCTCCCAAAAACCATCTCATCTACCGCATCGTCTTTGAAACGCTGCCGCTCTCTGCTCCCCATGACCCCTCGCTCGTTGGCGATGATGTGGATGCCCTTGCCATACGCCGCCCCGTATCCTCCGGTGATAGCCCCTCAACCGCTTTCGCGCTTGTTTGCGACAACAAGTTCGGCCCTCCACCTTCCAAAGAGCCGTTCCACTTTTCCCCACCCCGTGGGGCGCTGCTCTATCAGCCGCTGAGCGGCCCACAAGACCTTCTGGACTACCTACAACGCAATATGCAGAGAACCGACCTACGCCATATGCTGCGCGGGCGCAAGGCGCACATCGTTCGCCCTTAAAAGCGCGTGAGGTAGAATGCATTATTAGGCAAAGGGCGGACGCAATCTCCTCGTGGTAAAGTCCCAGAAACCGGCGCCGAAGCAACGGAACGGAGCATTCGTGTGGCAACAACATCTGTGCGAAAGGTGGGCATCACCGTCCATCGCACGAATCATCAGGCGTGGCAGTTGGGTAAGGAGCTTATCTCCTGGCTACAGCAAAAGGCAGGCGTGCAGGTTTTGCTTGACGAGCAGACCGCCAAACGCTTGGAGCGCCCCGATCTCTCCTGTTGTGCCTCCGTTTGGGAGGCCGTGGATTTTGTGGTGACTCTTGGAGGCGATGGCACCATTCTCTCGGCAGCCCGAATGGCCGCCCCCAACGGGGTGCCGGTTTTGGGGGTCTATATGGGCAGGTTCGGCTTCATCGCCGAATCGCATCCCTCCACACTCTATACAGATCTGAGGCGTGCCCTCACCGGGAACGTGCGCATCGAAGAGCGCATGATGATCGAGGCGGAGGTTTGGCGTAACGGCACGTGCGTCCATACCAACCTAGGGCTTAACGATGCCGTCGTGAAAAGCGCTACCTCCAGCTTGCTGAATCTGCGCATTCAGCTTGGTGGTGCGCCTTTCGCTACCTACCCTGCCGATGGTCTGATTATCGCAACCTCTACCGGCTCTACAGCCTATTCGCTCTCCGCAGGCGGCCCCATCGTCGCCCCCACTATGGGCGCTCTCATCCTCACCCCCATCTGTCCCCACACGCTCAGCGCTCGCCCCATGGTCATTCCCTGTCACGATGTTATTGAAATCCATATCGAGGATTCCGGCGGTGATGTTTTGTTTAAGGTGGACGGCGTAGACCCCTTTCCCATCCAACATAACGATCGCGTGGTCGTTCGCCGATCTCAATTTGTTACAAAGCTCATTGTGCTCGATCACGCCACTTTTTACCAAAAAGTTCGCGCCCGCTATCTCTACGGCGAGCGTCTTGACGAACCCGACGGTCTCGACCCAGAGCCTTAACCACACCGAATGTTTTCCCCATCCCCATAAAGACAATCTGGCTTGTTTTCCAAAGGAAAGCCTACCAAAGGAAACCGTCTGTAGGGGCACGGTGACCGTGCCCCTTTTGCTAATCTCCCCTCTCCCCAATGGGGGGAGGGGAAGGGCGCCCTACCCCAGCGTCGGCCTTGAGGGGAGTGGGGGTGGGGGCATTGAGAGGGAGAGCGTCGGCCTTGAAGAGCCGGCAATGCGACTGTCATTCCGAGCCGATGCCGAGATGTACACGTGTCATTTCGAGCCGGTCACACAACTGTCATTTCGAGCCGAAGGCGAGAAATCTTGAATTTCCCTTCCCACCAGTTCTGAGGGGGTAGGGGGTGGGGCTGTAGCGACTGCCAATCTCGCGGTTCTAGAGCAAGTCAGCAAAGTGAGTTTATCTTGTTCGCCCCCTATCCCGGCCTTTCCCCCGATTCGGGAGGTGCTAGCGCACGGCGATGCAGCGGCCAGGGAGATGGGCGATTACGGAAACTGGGCTGGCCGCAAAGGTGCCATCCGCGAGGATGCCCACCGCGAGGTGCCCATCTCCCCAATGGGGAGGGGCGGGGGTCGTAAGGGGTACTCTTGTGGTTACCCGCCCATCATGAAATCGGCTCTAGAGGCAGTAGGGGTGAGGCTAAGGGTTTATCAGTGGAACGGTTAGGAGAGAGGTGGAGGAGGCAGCCACGTTAACGAAAATTTAATCTCCGCTTAACGTGGCCTTAACTTGCACACTGTATTCTATTGGCGCGAAGGGAGAGAGGTGAACTCGAATCCCAATGGAATAGACAAAATTCCCCTCGCAAAGGAGAGCCAACCATGAATCGTACGAACCGAGCGTTCACGCTCATTGAGCTGCTTGTGGTTATCGCTATAATAGCGATACTGGCAGCCATCCTATTTCCCGTCTTCGCCCAGGCCCGCGAGGATGCCCGTAAAACCTCCTGCGTCTCTAACCTCAAACAGCTCGCCACAGGCGTTTTAATGTACACTCAGGACTACGACGAGACTTTCCCCTCCGTCACCGGCAACGGCTATCCGCCTCAGCCCGGCATCCCCTTTGGAACCGATACCTGGGTCTATAACGACATTGTGGTGATCATTCAGCCCTATGTCAAGAACTTCGATGTCTTCTTCTGCCCAGACCGTCAACGGCTTGTGCCGGCCAGCGGCGATTTCTGCAACCCGGGCACCGGCACCCAACACGTCTGGGGCTATGGCTACAACTGGAGCAGCGGCTATGGGCCGCACGATAACCCTCATAGCCTATGGTTTCAGGGCGATGGCTGCGTTCTGCCCGATACGCCTTCTAACACGCTGCCTGGCCGCTCCCTCGCCGCCGTAAACTTCCCGGCACAGTTCATCTTCCTCGGTGATACCGGCGACACACCTCGTCAAACGCTCTATACGGCCGTGTTCGACCCACGATGCAACCCGTCGAGCGGCTGGAACTCCGACCTACCTACCGGTGCCCGCCATCAAGGCGGGAACGACTTCGCCTTTGCCGACGGCCACGTGAAATGGTTTAAGGTTAACCTCACCTATGTAGACCCCTACAACGTCGGCGTTACCACTCCTGCAGTGGTGCCCAATCGTTACTGGTTTAGCGCCACCTGGGATGGCGTTTCCCACTCCCCCTAGCCCCTACGTTACTGCGCCACTATCTCCGTATGCGCGGAGATAGTGGCCTTTTTCTGAGAAAGGAGGGATAGATGCGCTTTCAAACTACCCACTTTAAACGCGCTTTCTGGTGGTTTCTTCTTCTCATGCTGTTGGGCGCTTGCGTTCTTTCAGGCTGCCATAAAGACGAGCCACCCGCATCGCCCAACGCGGCAACGGCGGCTCCGGCTCGCCTGCCCAACCAAGACCTCGGCAAAACAGATATACTGAAAAGAGGCCAGGGGCCGAAATAGCCCTTCACCACGTTTGCCGAGGAGCTGCTGCATGAACCCAAAAACCACTTTGGGGATGACAACACTGTTGGCCGGTGGGTTGATCTACCTTTTCGGTTTTTCATCGCCGGCGCCGCACCTAGCACCCAGAGCCGCCTTTGCCATGGAAGACTACATGGCGCCTGCCGGCGATAGGCCTACCCTGCGCAATCCAAACGGAACCTCTATCTTGCCCAACGGCCGCCTCATCACCCCCATAGGGCAAACGGCCCTCGTCGCGCCACATCCCTACGGGCTTTGCCTGCGTGCCGATGGAAACCTCTTGGCGGCTTCTTGCAGCGGCACAGGCCCCTTCACCCTCGAACTCTTTGAACGGCCTCAAACAGGCCTTGCCACACATCGTACCCTCGTCGTTAAGGATGCCTTTATGGGTTTGGCCTTCAGCCAAGAGGGCACCTGGCTCTACGCGGCCGGAGGGGATGCCGGCAACATCCTGCGCTATAATCTTCGCGCCCAACAGATGGTCCCGAGCTGGAGCCTCGACGGCCTCACCGATGGACACTCTTGGCGGTATAGCTATGCCGGTGACATCGCCCTTAGCCCAAACGGCCGCTATCTCTATGTGCTCGATCAGGCGAACTTTCGCCTCGTCGTCATAGATACGGAAACCGGAAAAGCCATCCATTCTGTGCCCACTGGGCGCTATCCCTTTGGACTGGCCCTCACCCCAAAAGGCGACCGTCTCTGGGTGGTGAACGCAGGTATGTTCGCCTATAGCCCCCTTCCTAAAGATGCGCAAGGCCACCGTGGCCTACCTTTTCCACCCTTCGCTTTCGGCTCAAAAGCGGCACGCGATGGCACCGAAATAGAGGGACGGTTTATACCCGGGCTTGGCAACCCCAACGTGCCCGAAAGCTTCAGCGTTTGGGGTTTCGATATGTCGCATCCTCCGACAGCCC
This sequence comes from Chthonomonas sp., assembly GCF_035294505.1. NCBI lineage: Bacteria > Bacillati > Armatimonadota > Chthonomonadia > Chthonomonadales > Chthonomonadaceae > Chthonomonas > Chthonomonas sp. The sequence continues at coordinate 13,281 of NZ_DATGKU010000019.1, forward strand.
ATGTAATTCAAAAAATAAAGACGGGCTGGCTTGTCGGACAAATGACCCCACAAGGCTTCCCCGCTGTAGGCGGCAGCGCCCCCAGTGCGGTGGCGGCCACAGAGAATCGCATCTTCGTCTCCAACGCCAACAACGACATGGTGCAGGCCTTCGAGGCCTCCACCGGCAAGCGGCTTTGGTCTACACTTATCACGCTCACTCCGGCCACGGCTCGATGGCGCGGCATAATGCCCTTCGGCCTTGTGCTCTCTCCGGATGGGAATCGGCTCTATGTGGCCGAAACGGGTATCAATGCAGTAGGTATTCTGAATGCCCGTACGGGGCAGGTGCTCGGCCACCTCCCTGTGGCCTGGTGGCCGGCGAAACTGCAGATATCGAGGGATGGCAAAACGCTTTTTGTGGCCTGCTCAAAAGGTTTTGGCTCCGGCCCAAACGCCGGCCCCAACTTTCATGAGGGGCCGGAGGGAACCTATGTGGGCAATCTGCTGAAAGGGGTCATCGAGCGCATCCCGCTCCCGCCCGAATCGGCACTGCCGGCCTATACTCACCGCGTTCTCGAAAACAACGGCCTGTTGCCTCACACTTCCCCACAAGCCACCGCTTTGCCCTCCCTTGCGGAGCTACGCAGCCACATCAAGTATGTGGTGATGATCGCAAAAGAGAATCGCACCTTCGACGAGGTCTTCGGCGCTCTGCCCAACGTCAACGGTCTACCTAAACTGGCCCGTTTTGGCGCCCCGACGCGCTACGGCCCCTACCCCGATGTGGTTGTTATGCCAAACCATCTGGCGCTCGCAAGGCGTTTCGCTCTCTCCGATAACTTCTATATGGACGGCGATGTCTCCGCTGATGGGCACCGCTGGCTGGTGGGCGTCTACCCCAACCCCTGGATGGCCACAAACTATGTGCAAGCCTATGGCGGGCACAGCACGTTTGGGCTGGGTGAGGTGGGCCGACGTGCTCTCTTTGGAAGCAACGCTTCATTGGCACCCGAAGACTATTTGGAAGCCGGCAGCATTTGGGACAACCTGGCACGCCATCATGTGCCCTTCCGCAACTATGGGGAGGGGTTTGAGTTAGCCGGCGTCGAGGAAGACGCCGGGGAAAAGCCCACCGGTGCCATCGAGACCGTGAACATCCCTATGCCCGCCCCCCTTTTCGCCAACACCTGCCGCACCTACCCGCAGTTTAACCTCAACATTCCCGACCAGTATCGTGTAGACCAGTTCTTGGCGGATTGGAAGGCCAACGGATTCGACGACCCTGCCCGCATGCCCCGCTTCCTCTACTTTCATCTGCCAAACGATCACGGGGCCGAGCCTCGGCCAAAGGATGGCTACCCCTTCCACGCCTCTTATCAGGCGGATAACGATTATGCCTTAGGCCGCCTTATCGCCTTCTTTTCCCACACCCCCTACTGGAAGCAGATGGCCATCTTTGTTACAGAAGACGACTCGCAGAGTGGAGTAGACCATGTGGACGCCCACCGCTCCCTCTGTCTGGTGATCGGCCCTTGGGTGAAACCGGGCTACGTCTCGCATCGGCACACAAGCATCGCCAGCATCCTGAAGACGGAGGAGGAGCTTTTGGGGTTGCCGCCGCTCAATCTCTACGACGCCCTCGCCACAGACCTTAGGGACTGTTTCGGGAACATACCGGACTTTCGCCCCTACACCCCCGTCCCGGTAGACAAGCGGATTTTCGATCCGGCGCGGGCGAAAGACCCCAAAGACCCGGCAACGGCAGCTGAACCTTCCGGCCCGGCCATGGACGATCCACGCTACATCATGCGTTCCCTCGCCCGCCAAGAACGTGAGAGGGAAAGATAGCCGGTCTCTTTACTCTAACTAAGCCGAGGACGAATCGGGAATCCCCCTCAAAACTTCACGGGCTTCGGCTACATCGCGGGCCATCTGCGCCTGCAAAGCATCTAGCGAGTCGAAGCGCACCTCATCACGGAGCCGCCGCACAAAGCGAACCTCTAAAATCTGATCGTAGAGATCGCCCTCAAAATCGAATAGGTAAACCTCTATTGCGCGACCGGCACCCTCTATCGTTGGGCGCTCCCCAATGCTGCACACGCCAGGCAAAAGATCGCCCCCCTGCGTCATGCACACCCATACTGCGTAAATGCCATCGGCAGGTACCACCTGCCGATAAGTCGGTACCAGGTTCGCTGTGGGGTAGCCTAACTTTCTGCCGAGCCGCTGCCCTGGTACAACCCGCCCCTCCATCCAAAATGGATGCCCCAACACGGCCTCCGCTTCCGTAATATCACCCAAACGCAGGCACTCTCGCACACGAGTGCTGCTGGCCGGTACCCCGTTTACGAACACCGGGTCTACCGCATGCACCTTAAAACCATAGTGGGCTTGTACACTCAAAAGATAGGCCAGGTTCCCTGCACGCCCCTTGCCAAAACAGAAATCGCGCCCCTCTACAATCGCTTTGGCACCGCATAAACCCACCAAAATGCGCTCCACAAACTCCTCGTGGCCGAGGTTGGCCAGCGCCGTATCAAAACGGGCGATCACCAAAATATCCACCCCTAACTGCTCGATAAGGCGGTTGCGCTGCCTTGGGGTCGTGATGTAAGGCGGCGCCTCCGTGGGGCGTAGCAGCTCTGCAGGATGGCGGTCGAAGGTAAAGACGAGCGCCGGTCGCCCGTGCGTACGGGCATCCTCAACGGCCGTCCGAATGATGGCCTGATGCCCCACATGAACCCCATCGAAGGTTCCTATGGCCACCGTCGTTTCGGCAAAAGGCGCCGGTATGTTCTCAAGGCCTTCGTACAGAATCATCAGTGCATAACTTTCACCGGTTGCAGTCTACTCTCTTCTATCCGTCCCACCCCTATGAAGTTCCCATCGGCATCGAGCAGCGCACAAAGCTCATTTGGTGATACCGGCGGCATCCGCCCCAGATCGGAGAGGGGTATGGCCTGGCCGTGACGAATGCGAGGCACCTGCGGCTCGGAAAGAACGACCTGCGGCCGCCCCGCCATCGCAACGAGAGGGGGAAGCAGCACCTCGTGCAGCCTTCCCTCCACGATTCTCTGTTCGAGGACATCGAGCGTAACCGCCTGGGCTAAAGTAAAAGCGTGCTGCTCATCCGTACCCACCCACGTGCGCCGTAAAGACTGCATGGTGCCCCCCACGCCCAAAGCCGCCCCCAGGTCCGCCGCAAGGGAGCGAATATAGGTTCCGCTGGAACAGACCACCTCCAGTTTCGCCACCGGATGATCGCCCGCACGAAAGTCAAGCAGTTCCAGACGCTCGATCTGCACGGTCTGAGGCGGTCGTTCCACAACCAGGCCTTCACGGGCTAAATCGTAGAGACGACGGCCTTGGTGGCGCTTGGCCGAAACCATGGGAGGAACCTGTTGAATGAGGCCACAAAAACGCTTTAGAATCGGCTTCAGCGCCTCCGCCGTGAGATAACCGGCATCGCACT
>NZ_DATGKU010000020.1:0-8193 GCF_035294505.1 Chthonomonas sp.
TGCCCGTCCACATCGCTCCAGACCCGCTATGCTGTGTGGTGTTGGGCGCCGGCCGCTTCCTAGAAGAGCTAGAAGCCAACCCCGCCATGCGTCGTGCCCTTCGAGGGCGCTAGCCCCGGCCGGCACTCTTAGGGGTCTACCGCCATGCTGCCGCCGGAACGCCAACACGGACACCTGCGCTATAAGGCGTTGCTGCTGCTTTTGTTGCTCGGTACTTTGGCCGGAGCCTGGCACAATCGCCTCGTTGCCCATGGACGCCCCGACCCCGTTACCACCTGGACTCGCACCGCGCTGGCCTACCCTGCCGGCACGCTCAACCGATTTTCCCGATGGTGTGGTCGCAATTTTGGATGGATTCTGCGAGGCAGCGCCCTCGAACGGGAGAACCGTCGGTTGCGCGCTGAAGTGGAGCGCCTGAAGGCCGAAAACGCAAGCCTTCAAGAGGCCGCTGCCGAAAACGTGCAACTGCAACAAGACCTGGGCTTTGTGCGCACCCTCCCTAAGCCGCCCATCGCCGCCTGGGTGATCGCCCTGCGCCCCGACCCGAACTTTAACACCATCGTTATCTCGCGAGGTAGCAACGATGGGGTACACGTGCATAGCGTCGTCGTAACGCGCGATGGTCTCGTTGGCCAAGTAAGCGAGGTGACCCCTAACACCGCAACCGTCGTGCTTCTTACCGATCGCAACGGTATGGTGGGCGCGCGCGTGCAGAGGGCCTCCTCGCGCGCCGTTGGCCTTTGTCGTGGCAACTACTCGCCCCTCATCCCTCTCATAGACCTGGCCGGCGATGCCGATATCCGCCCCGGCGATAAAATTGTAACTGCAGGCTACGGCGTGTTCCCTCCAGGCATTCCCATCGGTACCGTGGTGAGCGTACAGGTAGATCAAGGCCATACCAGCAAACAAGCCCTCGTGAAACCTGCCGTAGACTTCAATCGGCTGGAAGAGGTCTATGTGCTGCGATGAGCTTTGGTAAACGCCTCCTGCTGTTTATCGTCCTGCCGCTCATGGCGGCTATCCTCCAGTTTGCATGGGCAGGCCGAATCGCCGTTGAGGATGCCACTCCCCAACTGCCGCTTCTGCTTACCACGCTGGGGGCCACCTTTTGCACAGCAAACGAGGGGGCCTTGCTAGGGTTCATCAACGGCTTTCTGTTTGCCTCCCTCTCTCCTCTTATCGGCGGAGGACTTGGGGGCATCATCGTGGGCAACACGTTGGTGGGCTTCGGCATCGGCTGGCTAGGCGAGCGAGTCTTTCGCGGCAGCACCTTTCTAGCCCCCTTCTTCGCCGCCGCCGGCACTCTGGTGGCGGCGCTTATCTATCTGGTGGCCGCTCCGCCTCCCCTTCTCCTCCATTGGCTTTTGGTTACCGGCAAAACCACCCTCTACAACATGGCCCTTGCCATCCTACTCTATCCGCTTCTGCGCCGGCTGCTCGGCGCCGACCAAAATACGCACGCCATTGCCTAACCAACCTCAGCGCTCCGACTGGGAGCCTTGCTTTCCAAAACCCTGCTTTGCTCTGCAAACGCCCTCTCAAACGCAGAACTTGCTTCCTGCCGCTTTTGCAAAATAGGCGGGTAATCACAAGGATTACCCCTACATAGGGCACCATTTTATCAGGCACACTCTAGGTTATCAGGTGCTACTAACTGTCTGTCTCTGCAGCCCAACCCCAACCCCTCAGAACGGGTGGGAATGGAAACGCAAGATTTCTCGCCTTCGGCTCGAAATGACATGTGTTCATCTCGTCTGTGCCACGAAAGCACAGTTGTACCGCCGACGCTTCAAGCCCCCACCCCCACTCCCCTCAAGGCCGACGCTGGGGTCCCCAGAAAATGGCAAGATTTTCTGGGGCAGGGCGCCCTCCCCCTCCCCCTATCAGGGAGAGGGGAGATTAGCAAAAGGGGCACGGTCACCGTGCTCCCTACAGGCGGTTTCCTTTGATTAGCTTCCCTTCGGAACCCATCATAACCGCCCCCTTTCTGCAATAAGTAAGACACAATAAACACCTCAGCGGCCAGAACCGTTTCCTTCAAAGCCCATCTCTCTGGCCGCTGCGTTGCTGTCTGCAAGACGAAAGGATGGGATAGGGGGCGAACAAGATTAGCTTGCTCTGTGAACTGAACTCTAGAGCCGGGAAATTGGCAGTCTCTGCAGCCCCTCAAGGCCGACGCCCTCAGAGCCGGTAGGGACTGAAACTTAAGATTTCTCGCCTTCGGCTCGAAATGACAGGCGTCTATCTCACAAGAAATGACAGGCGGCTGTCTCACCGGCTCTTCAAGGCCGAGGTCTTGTCCTCAAGATCGCCTCCCTCCTCCTTAGCTGCTAAGACTAAAGGAGGGCATTGTAGACGAGCAAGGTAGGCTCGCTTTACGAAGAGAGGAGCCAATTCTCGACTTTCAGTGCATCTATGACATAAAAATGGGCGTCATTTGTAAGCACCACCAGATCATGCAGGCGGGCAACGGCAGCAATTTGAGCATCGGCGGTAGGGATCGGTTTTCCTTTAGAACGTTGCTCAGCGCAAATTTTGCCAAACTCCACCGCAGCGGCTTCGTCGAAAGGGAAAACGACGAGGTGGGAAGCGAAAGTAGCCAACTTTATAAGATTATCTGCCGCACGTTGACTGGCATAAGCGCCATAATAGAGTTCACCTAATACCGTGGTTGAAACGGAAAATAGGCTCCCTGCTCTCTGAGCCGCACTAAGATAGGGTGTCAGGCGATGATCTCCGTTCAGGTAGGCTATTGCGTGATTTGTGTCGAAGAGATAGTTCACTTAGTGCCTTCCTCAAGATGTCGCTCTTCATCGAGCATTTCCTCGATGCGCGCGCGCTCATCCGACGCCATCTGCCAGGCACCAAAGAACGGCTGCAGAGCCTCTGCCTTTCCCCTGTTTGACTTTAGGGCAAGCCATTCTACGGCCAACTGCTCCGGCGACTTCCCCGTCTTAGCGGCCTCTTGTTGCAAAGCCTGATAAACCTCGTTTGGGACTTCCAACATCAATGTCTTCGGCATACTCCCGTCTCTCCCAAGTTATTGAGCGCTCTTCTACTTTACGTTCATCTCGTCTCTCTTTACACCTGGTGCCAGCCGATGCCTGCAAAGATGTTGCTCGTTCTCACTCACACCAGGCAATAGAACAATCTAGTCAGCGATTCCCATGGTTAGCTTCTTTGCGGAAACCCAACACAACCGCCCCCTTTCTCCCGAATCGGGGGAAAGGACGGGATAGGGGGTGAACAAGGTAGGCTTACTCTGTGAACTGAACTCTAGAACCGTGAAGTTGACAGCCTCTGCAGCCCCACTCCTACCTCCTCAAGGCCGACGCCCTTCCCCTCAGCGCCTTTCCCTCAGAGCCGGTAGGGACTGAAACTTAAGATTTCTCGCCTTCGGCTCGAAATGACAGTTGTTGATCTCGTCTGTGGCACGAAAGCACAGTTGTACCGCCAGCTCTTCAAGTGCGTTGCTGTCTGCGACGACGGAAAGGATGGGATAGGGGCGAAAAGATGGGCTTGCCTCCAGCCCCCACCCCCACTCCCCTCCCCCTATCAGGGAGAGGGGAGACCAATAAGTTCATTGGCAGTTTTTTATAATAACTTCCCTTCGGCAACCCAACACAACCGCCCCCTTTCTCCCGAATCGGGGGAAAGGATGGGATAGGGGGCGAGTGAGATTGACTTGTTCTGCAAAACTGCCTCTAGAGCCGTAAAGGAATGGAAACTCAAGATTTCTCGCCTTCGGCTCGAAATGACAGGCGCCTATCTCTACAGCCCCACCCCTCCCCCTACAGGGGGAGGGGTGGCCAATAAGCGAGCCGGCGGCTTCCTACGGCAAGCGCCCCAGCCAAGCAGCAAGAGACACTTTAACGTGACGTTCTGTTTTAAACAGCCCCAACTACGCTGCCCGCCAAAATTCCCCGTGTGGATACCGATAGGTCGGCAACTCCTCGCCTGGGGCAAGCTTCACCTGATTCCACGGGGCCGGCGGGTGGTAGACATAGGGAACCTCGTCAGTGGGAATGTAGTCTGCTTGCCGACGCCGCTCTAAGCACGCCAACAGTACCTTCTGCTTGTGTAGAATATATTCGGGGGTGTGCGGCCCCAGCTTTTCCTCCACATGCGCCGTACGAAATTCATAGTACACAACCCGCCGTAGCTTCTCCGAAGCGTTCTCCGGCGACCCATGCAGCACAAGAATGTTGTGTAGAAGCACATCGCCCGGCGACATCAGGGCCGGCACCGCCCCGCTCGCCTCAAAATCGGCCCGCGTGTGGTCTTTGGCATGCTCCTGCAGCCAAGTCGTCGTCTGCTCTTTGCTCCAAAGATGGCTGCCGGGCATTACCCAGACACAGGTGTCGTAGTCTGCCGGATCGAGATAGAAATCCACGTTAAAGATGGGTGTGTCCCCCACATGCTCCGTGCCGGCATCGCGATGCCACGGAACCACAATGCCCTCCCCAGGCAGCTTGAGCACCATCGAATCCCATGTGGGAATGAGATCGGGGCCCATCAGCTTCTCCACCGTGTTCAGAATGAACGGATGCCCAAGCAGCACCTTCATCTCGTCTTTCTTATCAATCACGTACTCGATACGCTTCAAAACCGGTTGCCCCGTCTTATGCCCACGGCCGTACATGTAGTCCGGGTGGTCTCGAACCGTCTCGCTGCCGTAGCGCATGAGATCGTCCATAGCGGCCTGAACTCGCGAAAGCTCCGGCTCCGCGATCACGTTTCGCAAAATAAGGTAGCCGTTTTCATGGAAAAACTTCGCTTCCTCATCCGAGATAACCGTACGCACCATCTTAATAGCCTCCTTACAACACGTTCAGTGTAAGGAACTTCCGTTCCTGCTTGGGTATTATACTAGCCTCCTATCCGCACGTCAACAAAGTAAAGAGGCCTGGAAGAGAAATCCTGGGCGAACTCAGGGCTACCCTTACCCCTCCCTCAACAAAAACCCCACCGTTTTCCTGTTTCTCGAAGCGGGTCACAGACGGGGTGGGCACCTCTTAGCGGTACTCCGGCGCCTCCTGTGCAAGCATCGCGCAGCCGTTGGTCGGGTCTGGGTAGTTTTCCGACCATCCATGCATCTGGCAAATGGCATCTGGCTTGAGATGTTTTGCATGAAGATCGGCAAAAAGCCAATTGCAAGCCCCGTTATGGCTCTGAAAAGGCCCCTGCGCCCCACCATCAGGGCCACGCAAAGGGATGAACCAGCTGCCCAGGTCCGGGAAACTCCAGCGCGACTCCAACAGCAACACAAGGCCGGAAGCATCGCCGATCTCGGTCTCATAGCGCGGTCGCGTTCTCGGCTCCCCATACCAGCAGGGAGGTACGCCCTCATGAAAGAAGCTACCGTTGTAGGCATAGGAGATGGCGATCCACTGTGATTTTGGGTACAGCAGATTCGTCTCATCACCGGGCACGCTGGCATATCCGTTTGTGCTCCATGCATCTCCGTTCGAGGGACAGCGAAACACGTCGAAACTCTTCACATAGGGTAAAATCTCCCGCTTCCAATTCACGCTGCTGCCCTCCAACGGGTCGTTCGGCGGGCTGCTTGGAGAGGGCGATGTGCACCCCCCTAAATCATGCAAAGCATCGGCCTGGCGGTTCATCGGGTAGGTTTCGTCGTAATCCTCCAGATAGAGGCTTATAGCCGTTCCAAGCTGCTTTAGATTGGATAGCCACACAATGGAACGCGCCGCCTCACGCGCCCTTGCAAACACAGGAAATATTAGGGCGGCAAGCAAGGCAATTATCGCTATAACCACGAGCAACTCGATCAGTGTAAACCCACATTTCGGCGTGGGCTTTCGCTTCTTCTTTTGCGTCCACATGGTTTCTCTCCTTAGGGAACATCCATGGCGACCTGACGTTCCCTCCAAGCCATATAGGCTCTCTCTATATCACTTTCACAGCGAATAGGCACTCCAGACAGAGAGGATAGTTTACGGAGTCCTGCCGGATAATCTGCATCTCCTACAATAATGCCACACAGTGCCGCTACAGTATAAAATAGTCCCAGACGTATTAGGCAGGTCATGCTTTTGCCATGAGGAAACTTTCGGTTACATTAAGGAATGCAGTGGTTACTTTAGATTATTATCGCCACCCCCCCTCCCTCTTCTCCTTCCTTCCAGCGCCGCAGACAGGCGCCTCAAGGCCGTTGTCATGCCGATCTTTATCAACAGGCTCGATAGGGTTCTCATCAAGCGGTGTTAACTGTATCCATCCCACTCGCAAAGCATAGATTACGGCCTCTAAACGGGAATGCGCGTCGGTTAAAGCGTAGATGCGTTTAAACTCGGTATCTATGGTGGTGCTACAACGCCCTAAGTAGCGGGCAAGAGCTTTTGTGTTGACCGTTCCCAGGTTCACCACCGCTTGCAGAAGAGCGATAAGCGCCGGAGAAAGAACCTGTTTCTTTTTCTGTTGAATACAGCTCATACAGCACAACTCCTTTTTCTATGCTCAGCTCATCCATTAAAAGTGATGCATTACCCTTTCTTCAACCGAGGTCGGCGCTGCCGATAGACGATGAAGCTGACAAGGAAAAAGAAGAGTGCTGTTAAGCTCAGGATGAACGCCCTGCGCCAAAAGTAGGGCTGGCTCTTGTTCCAATCCGAGCGCGGGTCTAAAATAAGCTGCCCATTGGCACCCACAAGGTAGTCATGGTGGGTGAAATAATCACGATATAAAGAACCTGGTTTCAAGTCCGGCTTGAAAATATCATCGGATACATTGTTAAGATGGCAACTTGTTACATACAGTTCCTTTACTGCACACAATGTGAGTTTGCTTCCCGAACCCAGTGATGCGTAAGTGCTGCTCCTGCCTTCTGTAGGAATCCAAACACCATCTATCTGCTTTGCCGATAAACACTCAAAACGATCCTCTCTATTGGATAAGAAGAAGAAATCCGCACGAACAATCATGTTCCCAAAGCGAGGTGCCACCCATCCGTCTAGTCGGTTCCCTTGCGCATCTGTAATCACAACTTCATAGAGGCTGCCCCAGTGAGGATCGTTTTTACTGCCTCGCACGGTGAGCTGTTTTGCCTGCGCCGCCACCTGAGCATACCACCGTCCTAGCGCATCCATATAACCGTATAACAGGGGGTTCTCATCTACTTGAAACGCCGGTTGCATATCGTGCACAACGCTTGATGGCATCCGTCTCCCGTTGAACGACCCCGTGGCCACATCCTGCGTATAGTAATTTTTGCCGTCCACAATAAACTGTGCAGAGGAAGCGTCGTTAGGGTTGCTGTTTGTTTGATAGAAGCGCTTAACTCCCTTAAAGGCAAACGCCATGTAGTCTGTAGACGGAACATGCGCCCCTCTAGCAAATGGAGGTGCAAGGTAGGTGGTGACAACGCGATATGTAAAGTAGCCTGATTGCAACGGTGCTGAAGCTGCTTTCAATGCTTCTACGACACTTGAGGTCGAGGGTCTCTGCAAGCTCGTTGTTTGCCCTCCAAAGCTCAAGAGGGGGTTTAGGAGCAGATAGGCTCCTAAACCCAAAATGCTGTAATTTGTTTGTCGAGTTGGCATTCTTGGCTCCTTTGTTCCTCTTCTCCAGTCGCCGCGCTCTAGAGACCACAAATATCCACATGTTCCTCCTGGGTTCGAAATGGTTGCCCAGCACAACCGCTGCCAGCAGGCCAGACTCCCATCCACCAGCACAGAAAGTTTTTGCCGAAATTACTACAGTAAGCGTTTGGCACCCCTCCCGGTTCGCACTGGAAATGAGGATAGTAACGCTTAACGACCACCACACCGAGTCCTTGACTAGGGTCTACCACGCAGTTCAGATTGGTTCCAGCACATACCTGTTTCGTGCATACCATGCCGATGTAGGCAATAGGCGCTGAAGTGTAGGACAGTCTAGCATTTTAGCCCCTCCTTAACCGCGGTCGGCGCTGCCGATAGACGATGAAGCTGACAAGGAAAAAGAAGAGTGCTGTTAAGCTTAGGATGAACGCCCAGCGCCAAAAGTAAGGCTGGTTCTTATTCCAGTCCGAGCGCGGGTCTAGAATAAGCTGCCCATTGGCACCCACAAGGTAGTCATGATGAGTAATATAATCGCGCATAAAAGACCCAGGTGGCAAGAAGGCCTTGAAGAGATCATCGGATACATCATTTAAGTGAAACGACAAAACCTTTACCCGCTTGATGCTAACCA